>NZ_PDBT02000042.1:0-21454 GCF_002551535.2 Neisseria sp. N95_16 | reverse complement strand
CCTTTACCGCTATCTCGCCAAAGACCGTCAAAACGGCGGCGACCTGTACACCCATCTGCGTATCGTTTCCAAACCCTACCGCAGAAAATACGGCAGCGGTGCATGGACAAAAGGCAGCGTACCGGACAGAACCGACATTGAACACAGACCTGCCATTGTCGATCAAAAAGAGCGGGTCGGCGATTTCGAGATGGACACCATTGTCGGTAAAGATCAAAAAAGCGGACTGGTGGTTGCTGTTGAAATGCGAATGTAAGGGCCTTTGTTTGGTGCCATCGCCAATATAATCATGGCTATTGGAATCATTAATACTGATCGGATGGCTGGTCGATTTTAGCAAAAACCTGATAAGTGCCATCATGATTCAGCTGCATAACTTCATAAGGCATAAAATGCCCCCCATTCTCCATACCCACGCTGCCTACGGGCATGCCCGGTACAGCAAGACCAATCGCATTTTCAGGGGGATTTTCTAAAAAGGCAGTCATTGCCTTCATGGGGACATGCCCTTCAAATACATAACCGGAGCTGCTGACTGTGGTATGGCATGAGCGCATCTCCGGTGCAATCGCATACTGATCTTTGATTTCAGCCACTTTGGCATTACTTGAAAGCACCACATCCTTTATCACCCAGCTATCCGCTTTGGCATGTTCTATCCATTGATGGCAGCAGCCACAGTTAGCATCACGGTTAACCGTCAGTTGCTCTTTTAATCTTTTTTGAGCAGATGTTGAATATGAAGAAGAATGCCCAGCGACAGATACCGGCGCTGTTTTCTCCTGCAAATTCACGTTTTCCTGTTGAATATCCGTTTTTTGACACGCAACGAGCAACAGGCTCAAAACAACAAAACTCAGTTTATTTTTCATAAAATACCCTATTCATGGTAATGGATTCCACTATTTTAAAAGCTGCTTTTTAATGATACTAGACTTTTAACTGTGCTGGAGAGGCAAGTTATTTTCAGACTCACACGAAAGTATTATTCGCAACTTTTCGAGTGGTTGACCAAAGCATATGCCGTATCAATCCTAATAGTTTCAGACGGCATATTGATTTAGCCAAACACTGATTATCCAACAATTTAAATTACATCAACCAGCTTTTTTTGCCCCTTGCAAATACAACATTTCCAGCGCAATGGTCGCGCCGGCCAAGGCGGTGATGTCGGCTTGGTCGTAAGACGGGGCAACTTCGACCACATCCATGCCGACGATGTTTAAATCAGTCAGGCCGCGCAGGATTTTCAGGACGCGGTCGGTGGTCAGGCCGCCGCACACAGGCGTGCCGGTGCCGGGTGCAAAGGCGGGGTCGATGCAGTCGATGTCGAAAGTCAGGTACACCGGCATATCACCGACGGTTTCTTTGATTTTGGCCACGGTGGTTTCGACGCTGTCGTCATTGACTTGCGGTGCGCTCAAAACGGTAAACGGCAACGATTTGTTGTGTTCGGTGCGGATGCCGATTTGCACCGAGCGCGACGGGTCGATTAAGCCTTCTTTCGGCGCGGTATAAAACATGGTGCCGTGATCGAATTCGCTGCCGTTGGCGTAGGTGTCGGTGTGGGCATCGAAATGCACCAAGGCAAGTTTGCCGAAATGTTTGGCGTGGGCGCGCAATAAGGGCAGGGTCACAAAATGGTCGCCGCCCAAACTCAAGCATTTTTTACCGGCTTGCAGCAATTGTGTCGCGTGGGCTTCGAGTTTTTCGACAAAATCGCGGCTGTCGCCAAAGGAATAAACCAAGTCGCCACAATCGACGATGTTTAAGCGTTCGCGCACGTCGAATGTCCACGGAAAACGCTTGTGTTCCCACGTCAGGTTCACCGAAGCCCGACGGATGGATTCGGGGCCGAAGCGTGCACCGGAACGGCCGGATACGGCGATGTCGTAAGGAATGCCGGTAATCACCCACTCGGCATCGCCTTCGTAAGGGTTGAAATCAAGCGGCAGACGCAGGAAGCCGAAACTGTTGGAAACCAGTGAATTATCGGTTTGTCCGGCAAGGGTGGTGTATGGGTTCATTTTGTATCCTTTTAATATATAACTGTTTTTTCAGACGGCCTTTTTATCAATAGGCCGTCTGAACATCATTCTTCTTCCAAATAAGTATAGCCATTCAGCCCGATTTCCAGCTCTTTCAAAAATGCCATCGCTTGCGAAGCCGGTAAATCGGAATGTTCAATTTGTTCGCGGTAACGGCGCATCAACTCTTTCGGGTCTTGGTACACATATTCGAGCATATCGGCGACGGTATTGCCTTCGTCGTAATCGACTACATCAAATTGGTTTTCGCCGTGTACCATCACGTCGATGGTGGTGGTATCGCCGAACAAGTTGTGCATATTGCCCAAAATTTCCTGATACGCGCCGACCATGAAAAAACCCAGCAACGGCGGATTGTCATCAGGATAATCGGGCATCGGCATGGTGGTGGCAATGCCGTCGCCGTCGATGTAGTGGTCGATGGTGCCGTCTGAATCGCAGGTAATGTCCAGCAACACGGCGCGGCGGGCAACTTTTTCGTTCAAGCCGGTAATCGGGCAAACGGGGAACAATTGGTCAATGCCCCACACATCAGGCAGAGATTGGAACAGCGAAAAATTCACATACAGTTTATCGGCAAACCGCTCTTGCAATTCATCGATGATGGTGCGGTGCGAGCGGTGTTTTTCGTTAAACAATTCGCCCACTTCGTGGCAGATATTCAAATAAAGCTGCTCTGCCCACGCGCGTTGCTCAAGGCTGAGCAGGCCGACGTTGTATTGATTGTGCACGTCCGACAAATCAAACTGGCTTTCGTGTATCCAGCTTCTGAGCGAACGCTTTTCGCGCGAAGCGAAAATATCCGTCCATGTTTCCCACATGCTGTGTAACACACGCGGATCGTCTTCAGACGGCGCACTCAACTCTTGCGGCGTGTAACGTTCCGCACCAATCACATTCGCCACCAATACGGCATGGTGCGCGGTAATGCCGCGACCGCTTTCGGTGATGATGGTCGGGTGTGGCAGATTGTGTTCGCGACAGGCTTGGCCGATGCCCCACACCACGGTTTCGGCATATTCGGTTAGGCTGTAATTGACCGAGCAATCCGATTGCGTACGGTTGCCTTCGTAATCCACACCCAAGCCGCCGCCCACGTCGAAGCATTGGATATTCACGCCGAGCTTATGCAATTCGACATAAAACCGCGCCGACTCACGCACGCCGGTGGCCACGTCGCGGATATTGCCCAGTTGCGAGCCAAGATGGAAATGCAGCAATTGCAGGCAGTCCAAGCGGTTGCTCTGTTTCAACACATCGACCAAATGCAGCACTTGCGAAGCCGACAAGCCAAATTTCGATTTATCGCCGCCCGAAGCCTGCCATTTGCCCGAGCCTTGCGAAGCCAAACGCGCACGCACGCCCAAGCGCGGTTTCACGCCCAGTTTTTCCGCTTCTTCCAGCACCATTTCGATTTCGGAAATTTTCTCAATCACCAAATAAACCTGATGGCCGAGTTTTTCGCCCATCAAAGCAAAGCGGATGTATTCGCGGTCTTTATAGCCGTTGCAGACAATCAGCGTCTGCGTGGTGCCGGCGTGCGCCAACACGGCCATCAGTTCCGCTTTCGAGCCTGCTTCCAAACCATGCGGCTGCCGGCTGTGAATCAGCGTTTCAATCACGCGGCGGTGTTGGTTGACCTTAATCGGATACACCAAACAATAATCGCCTTCATAGCCAAAACCGGCTCTGGCCGTCTGAAACGCCTGATTAATCGAGCGCAGGCGGTGTTGCAAAATTTGCGGAAAGCAAAACAAAATCGGCAACCGTGCACCCTGCTTTTGCTGCACCGACTCGGCCAGCTTTTGCAGCGACACGGTTTTCTCCGGCTCGGCCGGATTCGGGCGCACAATCACCTCTCCCTTGTCATCGGCATCATAATAATTAATGCCCCAATAACGGATATTGCAGACCTCGCTGATGGTCGGTACAGCCATGTTTGCTTCCCTTCAAATAGAATGATTACGCTAAACTCAAAAAGCGATTATAAAACCAATTGGTGACAAAATAAGGATTTTTTCGGCATTTTGAGAAATTATTTGCCAATATTTTCAAGATAATGAAAAACAAATATTCACATTGCCTAAATCATAACAAAAGGCCGTCTGAAATATTTCAGACGGCCTGTATTCAGTTGCGCTTAAAGAAGCATTATTCTTCTTCGGCTTTGCTGCGGATTACCAACAATGGCAAGTGGCTTTGGCGCATCACGGTTTCGGCGAAGCTGCCCATCAGCAAATGCATGAGACCGGTGCGTCCATGTGTGCCCAACACCAGCAAATCAGCGCCGTTGGCATCGGCGTAGTCCACCAATTCTTGTGCCATTTCACGCGCGCCTTTGTTGGCCACCAGCAAGTGTTTCACAATGTTGGTCACACCGTCTTCACGCGCTGATTTTTCAGCAAATTCCAATACTTCATTACCCTGCGCCACAGCAGCAGCTTCGTAGCTTTCGTGTTGCAAAAACTCAGGAGCCAAAGCCATGTATTCCGCCGGATTGGCCACATGCACCAAAGTCAGGCGGGCTTCGTTAACGCTGGCCAAATCAGCCGCATGTTTCAACGCGTTTAAAGAGGTTTCACTACCATCAACGGCAACAACCAAATGCTTATACATTGTCATCTCCTTCCAATGCCTTTTTGCGGCACGATATTTTCAAGTGATGGGATTATAGACTGTTCTTTCAGCTTTACACAACAGCCTTCATGGTTCAAGTATAATACGTCTTTGGCTTTTTGCGATGAATTTTTGCTTCACGCCACCGCCTTTTCATTTATTTTTTGATTTATCACAAGGTTGACCATGTCCGAGATTGATTCCCTGTCATCACGCCGTTTTGGCGGCATTGCCCGATTGTATGGCGATTCAGCATTACAACGCTTTCATCAGGCGCATGTGTGCGTGGTCGGGGTCGGCGGGGTCGGCTCGTGGGCGGTAGAAGCATTGGCACGCAGCGGCATCGGTCGTTTAACTTTGATTGATTTGGACAATGTCGCCGAATCCAATGTCAACCGCCAGCTCCATGCCCTGACCGACGACTTCGGCAAGGCCAAAGTCAGCGCCTTGCACGAGCGCATTTTGCAAATCAATCCGGCTTGTCAAGTGGTTGAAATTGAAGATTTTGTGACCGAAGAAAACCTGCCTGATTTGTTTTCAGACGGCTTTGATTTTGTCATCGATGCCATCGACCAAGTGCGCGTGAAAGCGGTGATGGCGGCTTATTTCGTGCAACACAAACAGCCGTTTATCTTAAGCGGCGGCGCGGGCGGCCAAAAAAATCCGGCCCTGATTCAGACGGCCGATTTAAGCAAAGTCACCCACGACCCTTTGCTGGCCAACTTGCGCTACACCTTGCGCAAACGCTACGGTTTCAGTCGCAACACTGCCGACAAAATGCGTGTGCCTTGCGTGTATTCCACCGAAAACATTACCCCGCCGCAATCGGGCGAAGCCTGCGCTGCGGATGCGGCACCGCAAGGTTTGTCATGCGCCGGTTATGGCGCGAGTATGCTGGTCACCGCCAGCTTCGGCCTGTATTGTGCGCAAGCGGCGATTGGCCATATTGCAGGTGGCAAATGAACGCTGCCGAGATGATGAGGTCGTCTGAAAGCGCGGTGGCGTATGTGTTCGGCCAACCCGTTACCGACATCCCGCAGGATTTGTTTATCCCGCCCGATGCGTTGGAAGTGGTGTTGTCGAGCTTTCAAGGGCCGCTGGATTTGCTGCTGTATTTAATCCGCAAGCAAAATATTGATGTGCTCGATATTCCGATGGTGAAAATCACCGAGCAATATCTGCACTACATCGCGCAAATGGAAGCTTATCAATTTGATTTGGCAGCAGAATATTTATTGATGGCGGCCATGCTGATTGAAATCAAATCCCGTCTGCTGCTGCCGCGCCCCGAAGAAATCGAAGACGAAGAAGTCGACCCGCGCGCCGAATTGGTGCGCCGTCTGCTGGCTTACGAACAAATGAAACTCGCCGCACAAGGCTTGGATGCCCTGCCCCGCGCCGGCCGCGATTTTGCGTGGGTGTATCTGCCTTTGGAAATTGCCGCAGAAACCAAGCTACCTGATGTCGCCGTGGCGGATTTAACGCAGGCTTGGCTCGGTATTTTATCGCGCGCCAAACACACGCGCAGTCATGAAGTGATGCGCGAAGCCATTTCCGTGCGCGCGCAGATGACCTCGATTTTACGCCGTCTGAACGAACATGGTTTCAGCCGTTTTTCTACCTTATTCAAGCCCGAGCAAGGCGCGGCTTATGTGGTGGTGAATTTTATCGCGCTGCTGGAATTGGCCAAAGAAGGCTTGGTGCGCATTGTGCAGGAAAGCAGCTTTGACGAAATCGAAATCCATTTGAAACAGGCCGAAACCGAGGAAATCGAGCTGCCCGAATCGCTTTCAGACGGCCTTGATGCCCAAAATCCATAAAAGTTTGTAAACTTTCGGTCATCTTGGTGGCCAAACATGTTTTAATACTTCATTCGCCCGTTAATAAGAACATCTTTATGACCTCACACGACCCCATCATCAAATCGCTGCTCGACACCGATTTATACAAATTCACCATGTTGCAGGTGATTTTGCATCAATTCCCGCAAACCCACAGCCTGTATGAATTCCGTTGCCGCAACAAAGAAATGGTTTACCCACTGGCCGACATTCAGGAAGAATTCGAACGCGAATTGGATGCCCTGTGCCAACTGCGTTTCACCGACGACGAATTGGATTACCTGCGCCGCCTGCGTTTCATCAAAAGCGACTTTGTCGATTACCTCGAGCTTTTCCAACTGAAACGCCGCTTTGTCAAAGTGCATTCCGACGAACAAGGCCGCTTGCACATTCGCATCGAAGGCCCGATGATTCAGGCAATGTTCTTTGAAATCTTCATTTTGGCGATTGTGAACGAACTCTTCTTCCGCCGCTTGGAAACGCCGGAAGTATTGGCCGAAGGTGAACGCCGTTTACAAACCAAAGTCGATGCCCTAAAACAAATTGCCGCCCAGCAAGACCCTTCCGACCCGCCGTTTTTGATTTCCGATTTCGGCACCCGCCGCCGCTACAATCTTGCGTGGCAGGAACACGTTGTGCGCACCTTAAACGATGCCGCACCGCATATCGTGCGCGGCACCAGCAATGTTTACTTGGCGAAAAAACTCAACATCACGCCCATCGGCACCATGGCGCATGAATTCCTGCAAGCCTTCCAAGCCTTGGATGTGCGCTTGCGCAATTCGCAAAAAGCCGCTCTTGAAACATGGGTACACGAATACCGCGGCGACTTAGGCATTGCACTGACCGATGTGGTTGGCATGGATGCTTTCCTGCGCGATTTTGACCTTTACTTTGCCAAGCTGTTCGACGGCCTGCGACACGACAGTGGCGACCCGTATGCGTGGGGCGACAAAGCCTATGCGCATTATAAAAAGCTCAAAATCGACAGCCACACCAAAATGCTGACCTTTTCAGACGGCCTCGACATCGAGAAATCTTGGGCATTGCACCAATATTTCAAAGACCGTTTCAAAACCAGCTTCGGCATCGGCACCAACCTCACCAACGATATGGGGCATACGCCGCTCAACATCGTGTTGAAACTGGTCGAGTGCAACGGCCAATCGGTTGCCAAGCTTTCCGACTCACCGGGTAAAACCATGACCACCAACGACACTTTCCTCGCCTACCTGCGTCAGGTGTTTGAAATTCCCGAGCCTGAAGCGGATAAGAAATAAACTTGATAAAAAGGCCGTCTGAAAAATTAATTTTCAGACGGCCTTTTATATTCATTTTATCAAACGATTATTTTTTCAAACGCGCAGTCGCGGTTTTATCCAATGAACAACCGCGGGTCACGATTTGATCCACTACTTCGGTTTTACCGTTGACTTGAGTCGTACCACGGATGGTCAGCATATTACCGTCAACTTTATCTACGTTAGCCGGAGTGGCTTTCTCAGCAAACCAAGCCACGTTCTCACCCCAGAAAATATTCTGGTCATTGGCACCGACAACGCGGAACAGATTCGGCGTTAGCTCGTTTTTAAAGCGAACTTGCGCTGCGACCAACTGATTGTTTTTCACACCATACATTACGGTCAATTTCTCTTCGCCTTTAGGGCCGCATTTGTAGGCCACTTCTTTGGTTGAATCAATAGAATCGACCTTAACCGTTTGCGGACCGCTCGCAGCTTGCTGTTGCGCTACCACTTGCTCTTGAGTCGGCTGCTTAGCAGAGGCTGGCTTGGTGCTACCGGTACTGCTACATGCCGACAAAGCCACTGTAGCCACGATTGCCGAAGCGATCCATTTCAAATTTGCATTCATGTGTTTACTCCTATTCAGTTGATTCTGACTAATGTGCTGCTACCTTAGCAGAGAATATTGTATTTGTATTGGATTTGAATGAAAGCATTCTTACCTTATACTCATAAACTCAATTAAATCGGCCATCACAAGATAAATAAAACCATGAAAACAAGCTTCTAAACCAAGGCTTTACACACGAAAAACTTAATCAATTTTAGTAAAGAGATAATTTACATATAAATTATTTGTTCCTAAGCTATCTAAAACTGCTCGATTGGTAAACGGCATGACATGAAAATCAAGTATGCTTGTAAAGATGGTTTTCATGTCATCTGAAACAGAGTTGAACAAAAAGACACACAGCTTTAAAAAACACAAAAAATTAAAGCCTTGCTGAAATCAGCAAGGCTTTAATCAAAATCTGGCACGCCCACGGGGAATCGAACCCCGGTTACCGCCGTGAAAGGGCGATGTCCTAACCGCTAGACGATGGGCGCGGAATAAAGGATTTTCTTAATGGCGCACCCGGAGCGATTCGAACGCCCGACCCTCTGGTTCGTAGCCAGATACTCTATCCAACTGAGCTACGGGTGCGCTGTAAGAAAGATTCGAATTATAGGGATACGCTTAAAATCTGTCAAGCGTTTGACTGGAAAAAAATCTCAAAAAGTGTAGAATGCGCGTTTGTTTGTTGAATTTACAGGAAAAGAAAAATGGCGCACGCTTCGCGTTGGCCGCGGTTGGCTGCTGCTTTTTCCCGCATAGGGTTGCCGGTGGCGGTGGTGGATTTGGAAACGACCGGCGGCAATCTCTATCAAGACCGTGTCACGGAAGTAGCGGTATTGCGCTTTGAAAACGGCCAAGCCAAGCGTTATGAATGGCTGGTCAATCCGCAGCAGCCAATTTCGGATTTTATTGCCCGCTTAACCGGTATTGACGATGAGTTGGTCAAAGATGCGCCGTTTTTTGGCCAAATTGCTGCCGATTTGCTGCCACTTCTGCGTGGTACGCTGCTGCTGGCGCACAACAGCCGCTTTGATTACACGTTTTTGCGACATGAATTTCAACGCATAGGCATTGATTTTGCCGCACCGGCTTTGTGTACGGTGCAATTGTCGCGCCGTCTGTATCCGCAATTTCACAAACACAATCTCGACAGCATCATTGAACGCATGGGTATTTCGGTGGAAAACCGTCACCGCGCCATGACCGATGTTCTGGCTTTGGTGGATTTTTTGGAAAAAAGCCTGGAAGAAAAAGGAGAAGAAGAATGGCTCAACCACAGCCGCGTATTGCTGAATCCGAAAATGCTGCCGACTTGGCTGCCAAACACCTTGGCCGAACAGCTCTACGCCCTGCCCGACAGCGAAGGTGTGCTGGTGTGGCTGGATAAATACGGTCAAGCGCAGGCGGTGCAATCGCATACACGCGCTTATTTTGAAGTAGCGGCCATGTTAAACGGCAAAAAAATTCCGAGCTTTGCACAAAGCGCCGCTTCTATCCGCTTTATGCCGGCCATCGGACCTATGCATGCTTTGTGGTTGAAAGCGCAAGCCATGGTGCAATTTAATCTCAGGCCGTCTGAAACCGTGCGCACATTTACCACGGTGCAATTTTCACCGGATGAACACGGCGTGTTGCAAGCGCGATTGGTGCCAATGAGCAACGGCATTCACCCCCACCGCCCTTATGGTTTTTTCCTGCACAGAAAAGGTGCCAAACGCGCTCTAGCAGCATGGGCGCAGGAATACGGCCTCTGCCCCGATTCCCTGAATATCCTGCCGGAAACCAACGCCAAAAATGAACCTTGCCCGATTCAAGCCATCGGCCAATGTGATGGCTCGTGCCAAGATGCAAACGGTGTGCAACAGCAAAACCGCCGCATCCTCTCGCTCGCTCCCTTGCTACCAGTCGCCGATTGGGGCAGAGCGCACGAAATCGATATTCGCGAAACAGACGAATTATCCGGCGAAACACTGGCGTTCCGCTGCACCGCCAATGCCGTCGCCCTGCCCGATGGCCGCTGGTATTTCGATGACACGCTGCCCGCTATTATTAAAGCGAAATTCAAGCAAGGCAAAACCGCCATTGAAATTCTGAATTAAGTTTCAGACGGCCTTAAATGATGATTTTGCCAACAGGCCGTCTGAAAAACATTGATTGTTCAGACGGCCTGAGACCTTTGTCAAACCCATCAATCTTTCCCCAGCCATATCGCCAAACGTAACGAGTGTTATACAATAGGCCGTCTGAAACCATTTCCCCCACGGCCTTTCCCATGCAAAATCCTAAAATTGTTTTTTTCGACATCGACGACACCATTTACCGCAAATACACCGACACCCTGCGCCCGTCGGTCGGCGAAGCGTTGGCTGCCTTGAAACAGCGCGGCATTTTGACCGCCATTGCCACCGGCCGCCCACCTGTGGCCATTCCTGCCAAAGTCAAAACCTTGATTCAAGAAGTTGGCATCGATATGCTGGTGACCATCAATGGCCAATATATTGAGTTTCAAGGAAAAACCTTGCAGCATTATCCGATGGTAGCCGATGAAGCAGCAGCGGTGTGCAACTTTTTAGCGCAACAAAACATCGCTTATGCTTTTGTAAACAATGCCGAAATCGCCGTTTCCGAAGAAACCGAATGGGCCAAAGATGCCTTATCGAGAATTATCTCGTCGTATCAAGTGGATGCCCACTATTACCGCCAACAACCGGTGTACCAATTATTGGCTTTTTACACACAGGAACGCGATTCAGAAATCGATGCCGCCGTTGCGCAAATGGGTTTCAAAACCGTGCGCTGGCATGAAAACGCGGTGGATATTCTGCGCCAGGAAGGCTCAAAAGCACGTGGCATTGAACATGCCATTGCGAAACTCGGCATAGACATGAAAGACGTAATGGCCTTTGGCGACAGCTTCAACGATGTGGAAATGATGCAGGCCGTCGGCTTTGGCGTGGCGATGGACAACGGCGAAGAAAGCGTAAAAGCATTGGCCGATTATGTCTGCCCGAGCGTAGATGAAGATGGTGTATTGCGCGGCTTGAAAGATTTGGGTGTGATTTAACCATATCAATTGATGGTCAAGCCAAAGCCCGGAGCCTTTACTATCACCCTTTTTCTCTTTGCCACTACCTACTAAAGTAGGTAGTGGCATTTTTATTTGAGATTGAACAGCAAGGCCGTCTGAACACAGGTTTTAGACGGCCTTTTGTTGATTTTTCACTGTTTAGCGCGTTTTTCTACCTTAAGCACAAGGTTCATATCCACTATTCATTTGAAATGGCGCACTCTTTTTCAATCACGGCCATACCGCCGAAAGTCGGTTTGTGATACCGCTGTTTTATACCTCCCATTCATGCTTTAAGCGCGTGGCGGTTTGGCACCTCACGATTTATATTGTTAATCGACAATAAAACATCCGGCAATCATCGCCAGTGAGGACACGACCATGAGCCATTTCTTAGACCGATTGAAATTTTTCACCCAAAAGCATGAAACGTTTGCCAACGGACACGGCGCCGTCACCACGGAAGACCGCAAGTGGGAAAACGCCTACCGCAGCCGCTGGGCGCACGATAAGGAAGTGCGTTCCACCCACGGCGTGAACTGTACCGGTTCATGCTCGTGGAAAATTTTCGTGAAAAACGGTTTGATCACTTGGGAAATCCAGCAAACCGATTATCCGCGCACCCGCCCCGACCTGCCCAACCACGAACCGCGCGGCTGCCCGCGTGGCGCTTCGTACAGCTGGTATGTGTATTCCGCCCAACGCGTGAAATATCCGATGTTGCGCGGCGTTTTGGCGCAAATGTGGCGCGATGCCCGTCAAACCATGTCGCCGGTGGAAGCATGGGCATCGATTGTGGAAGACCCTGCCCGCGCCAAAGCCTATAAAACCCAACGCGGCTTGGGCGGTTTCGTGCGCTCGACTTGGGACGAAGCCTACGAATTGGTGGCAGCAGCCAATGCCTACACCATCAAAAATTATGGCCCCGACCGCGTCATCGGTTTCTCACCGATTCCGGCCATGTCGATGGTGAGCTATGCCGCCGGTGCGCGTTATCTGGGTTTAATCGGCGGTGTGCCACTGTCTTTCTACGACTGGTATTGCGACTTACCGCCGGCCAGCCCGCAAACTTGGGGCGAACAAACCGACGTGGCCGAATCGGCCGACTGGTACAACGCCAACTATCTTTTGGTGTGGGGCTCCAACGTGCCGATGACGCGCACGCCCGATGCCCACTTCTACACCGAAGTCCGCTACAAAGGCACCAAAACCGTGGCCGTGTCTTCCGATTACGGCGAAATGGCCAGGTTCGGCGACATCTGGCTGGCACCGAAACAAGGCACCGATGCGGCCTTGGCGATGGCGATGGGTCATGTGATTTTGAAAGAATTCCATCTCGACAAGCCGTCTGAATATTTCCAAGACTATGTCCGCCGCCTGACCGACATGCCGATGCTGGTGCGCCTGAAAGAAGACGGCCAAGGCTTCCAGCCGGAATATTTCCTGCGTGCTTCCGCCCTTGACGGTAATTTCGGCGAACAAGAAAACCCCGATTGGAAAGTCTTGGCTTGGGACGAGCTTTCAGACGGTCTGATGGCACCGAACGGCTCGGTCGGCTTCCGTTGGGACGGCAGCCAAAAATGGAATCTGGAAACGCGCGCGCAAGGCCAAGACGTGAAAGCCGCCTTGAGCCTGAAAGAGCGTGCCGATGAAGTGGTCAATGTCGGCTTTACCTATTTCGGCAGCGACAACGACGAGCTGATTTACCGCAAAGTGCCGGCCAAACGCATTCAATTGGCCGATGGCAGCAGCGCTTTGGTGGCGACCGTGTTCGACCTGATGATTGCCAACTACGGCGTCGATCACGGCTTGAACGACCCGAATGCCGCCAAAGATTACAGCGAAGACAAACCCTACACCCCTGCTTGGCAGCAAAAACACACCGGCGTCGATCCGAAGCTGGTGATTCAAGTGGCGCGCGAGTTTGCCCAAAACGCGCACGACACCGAAGGCCGTTCGATGGTGATTCTCGGCGCGGGTCTGAACCACTGGTACCACATGGACATGAGCTACCGCGGCATCATCAACATGCTGATGATGTGCGGCTCGATCGGCAAATCTGGCGGCGGCTGGTGTCACTACGTCGGCCAAGAAAAGCTGCGTCCGCAATCGGGCTGGACACCGCTCACCTTCGCGCTCGACTGGCACCGTCCGCCACGCCAAATGAACGGCACATCGTTCTTCTATGCCCACACCAGCCAATGGCGTCATGAGAAATTGGGCGTGGACGAAATTCTGGCACCGGGCTTCAGCGACAGCATGCCGAATATGTCGATGATTGATTACAACGCCAAAGCCGAACGCATGGGCTGGCTGCCTTCTGCGCCGCAACTGACGCAAAATCCGCTCGACGTGGTGGATGCCGCCGAAGCCGCGGGTGTAAATCCGGCCGACTATGTGGTCAACGGCTTAAAAGACGGCAGCATCGACATGGCTTGTAACGACCCCGACAACCCGCTCAACTTCCCGCGCAACCTGTTTGTGTGGCGCTCGAATATTTTGGGGTCATCCGGCAAAGGCCATGAATATTTCCTGAAATACCTGCTCGGCACGCAAAACGCGGTATTGAGTGATGAAGAAGACTGCATCACGCCGTCTGAAATCACCGTGCGTCCGGCGGCGGAAGGCAAACTCGATTTGCTGACCCTGCTCGATTTCCGCATGAACACCACTTGCCTCTACGCCGACGTGATTTTCCCGACCGCGACTTGGTATGAAAAAGACGATTTGAACACATCCGACATGCACCCGTTCATCCACCCGCTGACCGAAGCGGTGCAACCTTTGTGGCAAAGCAAATCTGACTGGGAAATCTACAAAGGCTTGGCGAAAAAATTCAGCGAAATCGCCAAAGATTATCTGGGCGTGCGCAAAGATATCGTGCTGACCCCGCTCATGCACGACAGCCCGCAGGAAATGGGACAGCCGTTTGACCCGAAAGACTGGAAACACGGCGAATGTGAACCGATTCCGGGTAAAACTATGCCGGCCATGACCGTGGTCGAACGCGATTACGGCGCGGTGTACGACAAATTCACTTCCATTGGTCCGTTGCTGGAAAAAATCAACAACAACGGTAAAGGTTTGGCATGGCAAACCGGCCATGAAGTGGAATTCCTGCGCAAACTCAACGGTACACGCAGCGAAGGTGTGGGTAAAAGCCAACCGAAACTGGAAACCGCCATCGACGCCGCCGAAATGATTCTGACTTTGGCACCTGAAACCAACGGTCATGTGTCGATGAAAGCATGGCAGGCTCTGGGTAAAGCGACCGGCCGCGATCACACGCATCTGATTGCCGCCAGCGAACACACGCAAATCCGCTTCCGCGACATCGTGGCGCAGCCGCGCAAAATTGTGTCTTCGCCGATTTGGTCGGGCGTGGAAAGCGAAGAAGTCTGCTACAACGCCGGTTACACCAATGTACACGAACTGATTCCGTGGCGCACCATCACCGGCCGCCAGCAGTTCTACCAAGACCACCATTGGATGCGTGCGTTCGGCGAGCATTTATGTGTGTACAAACCGCCGGTGGATTTCAAAACCACTCAAAAACTGTTGGGCAGATACCCCAACGGCAATCCGGAAATCACGCTTAATTTCCTGACGCCGCACCAAAAATGGGGCATCCACTCCACCTATTCGGAAAACATCCGCATGCTGACGCTCTCGCGCGGCGGCCCGCATGTGTGGGTATCGGAAATCGATGCCAAACGCGCCGGTTTGGTGGATAACGACTGGGTAGAAGTGTTCAACGCCAACGGCACCATCGCTTGCCGCGTAGTGGTGAGCCAGCGAATTCCGGAAACCATGATTCTGATGTACCACGCGCAGGAAAAAATCGTGCACACCCCTGCGGGCGAAGTGTCGAAAAAACGCGGCGGCATCCACAATTCCGTGACCCGCACTATATTGAAACCGACCCACATGATCGGCGGCTACGCCCAACAAGCTTACGGTTTCAACTACTACGGCACCGTCGGCTCCAACCGCGACGAATGGGTGATTGTGCGCAAGATGAACAAAGTGGATTGGATGGACGATCCGGCCTGAGTTTCAGACGGCCTTATACCAAGCATCAAGGCCGTCTGAACACTTCCTGCACGCAGAACATACCCATAAAAAATCTTTCAGACGGCCTCTGAAAAGGCCGTCTGAAACAAAAACACAAGGAACACCATTATGAAAATCCGAGCGCAAATCGGCATGGTTTTGAATCTCGACAAATGTATCGGCTGCCACACGTGCTCCGTAACCTGTAAAAACGTCTGGACGGCACGCGATGGTGTCGAATACGCATGGTTCAACAACGTAGAAACCAAGCCCGGTATCGGCTTTCCAAAAAACTGGGAAGACCAGGAAAAATGGAACGGCGGATGGGTGCGCAAACCCGACGGCAAACTGGTACCGAAACAAGGCGGCAAGCTGAAAATTTTGGCCAATATTTTTGCCAACCCGAACATGCCGCAAATTGACGACTACTACGAGCCGTTTACCTACGACTACGAGCATCTGCAAAACGCACCGAAAATGAAAACGCCGCCGACCGCGCGCCCTGTTTCGGTGCTGACCGGCAAGAAAATGGACAAAGTCGAATGGGGACCCAACTGGGAAGACGACTTGGGCGGCGAATTTGAAAAACGCGCCAAAGACGTTTTATTCGAAGGCATTCAAAAAGACATGCACGCCGCATTCGAGCAGACTTTCATGATGTATCTACCGCGCCTGTGCGAACACTGCCTGAACCCGACCTGCGTCGCTTCTTGCCCGTCCGGCAGCATCTACAAGCGCGAAGACGACGGCATCGTGTTGATCGACCAAGACAAATGCCGCGGCTGGCGCATGTGCGTATCGGGCTGCCCGTACAAAAAAATCTACTACAACTGGACCAGCGGCAAAGCGGAAAAATGCACTTTCTGCTACCCGCGCATCGAAAACGGCCAACCGACCGTCTGCTCCGAAAGCTGCGTCGGCCGCATCCGCTATTTGGGCGTGCTGCTGTATGACGCCGACAAAATCGAACAAGCCGCTTCGGTGGAAAACCCGCAGGATTTGTATGAATCGCAACTGGGCGTGTTCCTGAATCCGAACGACCCCGAAGTGCAACGCCAAGCATTGGAACAAGGCATCAGCCAAAGCTGGCTCGATGCGGCCAAACGCTCGCCCGTATACAAAATGGCGATGGAATGGAAAATCGCCTTCCCGTTGCACCCCGAATACCGCACCCTGCCGATGGTTTGGTATGTGCCGCCTTTGTCACCGATTCAATCCGCCATCGAAAACGGTTTGGTCGGAGAAAACGGCATCATCCCGAGCGTGGACGAAATGCGTATTCCGCTGCGTTATTTAGCCAACCTGCTCACCGCGGGCAAAATCGAGCCGATTAAAGACGCGCTCGAACGCATGATTGCCATGCGCCGCTTCAAACGCGGTCAAGTGGTGCACGGCGAAACGCTGGAGCAAACCTTAGACGGCACCGGCCTGACCCCTGCCCAAGTGGAAGAAATGTATCAGGTGATGGCGATTGCCAACTATGAAGACCGCTTCGTGATTCCGACCAGCCATAAAGAAATGGTGGAAGAAACCTTCAACGAAAAAGGCTGCGGCTTTACCTTCGGCAACGGCTGCTCGGGCGGAGAAAGCAACGAAAGCCTGTTCGGCAAACGCAAAGCCGCGCCGATCGTGTTCCACGGTTTGCGTAAAGACAACGAGAAAAACCGCGAAGAAGGAGTGCACTGATGAGCAACCCTTTGGTTTACAAATGGCTTTCGGCCTTGATGTGTTACCCCGAGCAAGCATTGATTGATGCCTTGCCCGAGTTTCAGACGGCCTTGAACGAATGGCCCGAATTAAATCCGAAACGCGAAGCTTTGCAAGCTTTTTTGGATTATCTGGGCAATACGTCTTTGCGCGAATTGCAGGAATATTATGTGTTGAATTTTGACCGCAACCGCCATCAGGCGCTGTATCTGTTCGAGCATGTCTATGGTGAAGACCGCGACCGCGGCAGCGCGATGGTGGATTTAATCGAAGAATACCGCCGCCACGGCTTTGAGTTGGGCGATGAAGAATTGCCGGATTACCTGCCTGCGGTGTTGGAATTTTTGTCGTTTATTCCGGAAAGTGAAGCGCAAAAAATCCTCGGCGATGCGGTGCATGTGATTGCACACATTGCCGGAAAACTCGAAACCGCCGGTTCGCCTTATGCCGCACTATTGCAAGCAGCGGCAGCGCTGACGCCGGTCGAGCCGAAAGCCTTAATCGAGCCGCCGGTGCGCGACATGGACGAAGCCATGGAAATGTTCGGCCCCGACATGGCAGGCATCGAGCCTTTGCTGAAACCGACCATCGAAACCGTACAGTTTTACCCCAAGGGCAGCCTTGGCGCACGCCCTTAAAGGAGGATAAATCATGAATACCTTCAATCAATTTTTCTTCGGCATTTACCCGTATATCTGTCTGGCGGTGTTTTTCTTCGGCAGCTTGGTGCGCTTTGACCGCGAACAGTATTCGTGGAAAAGCGATTCGAGTCAATTACTGTTTCACGGCCAATTGCGCTTGGGCAGTATTTTGATGCACGTGGGCATTTTAGCCGTATTTTTCGGCCACTTGTTCGGCCTATTAACCCCGTTGTGGTTTTGGGATGCCATCGGCGTGAGCCACGGCGCGAAACAGGTGTTTGCGATGGTGATGGGCGGCGTATTTGGCGTGATGGCGCTGGTCGGCCTGATTTTGTTGATTTTGCGCCGTTTCAAAATCGACCGCATCAATGCCAATAGCTCTTGGCAGGATAAATTGGTGTTGATTTGGCTGTTGATTACCTTGGTATTGGGTTTATGTACCATCTTTGTCAGCATGGGTCATCTCGATGGCCACGAAATGGTGAAACTCATGCACTGGGCGCAGTACATCGTCACCTTCCGCGGCGGTGCAGCTAGCTATCTGGCAGACGTGAATTTCCTCTTCAAGCTGCATATTTTCATGGGCATGACTTTCTTCTTTATCTTCCCGTTCACCCGCATGGTGCACGTTTGGAGCGGTTTTGCCAGCGTGGCTTATGTCGGACGCGCATGGCAGTTGGTGCGCCGCCGTTAAATCCGGTTTTTCAGACGGCCTTTGCATCACATCAATTCAAGGCTGTCTGAAAGCTGAATCTGAATTCGTATCAAACCATTAAGAAAGGCAGGGGGACAATGGCCTCCGAAACGTATAAACGCTATTCCGTGCTGATTACCAGCACCTTCGCATTCACCGTCTGCTTCATGATTTGGATGATGATGGCGGTGGTTGGTATTCCGGTGAAAAACGAGCTGGGCTTGTCGGAAACCGAATTCGGCATTTTGGCCGCACTGCCGGTGTTGTCCGGCTCGCTGATTCGTGTGCCGCTGGGCATTTGGACCGACCGTTACGGCGGCCGCATCGTGATGTTTGTGCTGATGATGTTGAGCGTGCCGGCGATTTTCCTGATGAAATACGCCGATGCCTACTGGCAGTTTCTGATTATCGGCCTGATGATGGGTTTGGCCGGCGGTTCGTTTTCAGTCGGCACGCCTTATGTCGCACGTTGGTTCCCGAAAGACCAACAAGGCTTGGCCATGGGCGTGTTCGGCGCGGGTAATGCCGGTGCCGCGGTCAACAAATTCCTCGCCCCGGCCCTGATTGCTTACGGCACTTGGCATTTTGTACCGACCGTTTACGCAGCGGTGATGCTGGGCACAGCGATTTTGTTTTGGTTCACCAGCTACCACGACCCAAAACACTTGGTGCCTTCCAACACCAGTCTGAAACAGCAATTACTGCTGTTGAAAGACCCAGGCGTGTTGCGTTACAGCCAATATTATTCGGTGGTGTTCGGCGGTTATGTCGGTTTGTCGTTGTGGATGACCAAATACTACATTGATGAATACGGCCTGAGCATCCAGACAGCCGCATTTTTAGCAGCCTGTTTCTCGCTGCCGGGCGGCGTGTTGCGCGCGCTGGGCGGCTACCTTTCCGACAAATACGGCGCGTATAAAGTCACTTGGGGCGTGATGTGGGTATTGTGGGTGTGTTTCTTTATCTTGTCTTACCCGCAAACCGAAATGGTGATTCAGACGGCCAAAGGCCCAATGAGCATGAGCATCGGCTTGAACGTGACCGTGTTTACCCTGCTGATGTTTGCCGCCGGTATTGCGATGGCGGTGGGTAAAGCTTCGGTATTTAAATTCGTAGCCAATGACTACCCCGACAACATCGGTGCGGTTTCCGGCGCGGTCGGCTTGGCCGGTGGCATGGGCGGCTTTTTATTGCCGATTATGTTCGGCGCGCTTTTGGACTTCACCGGCATCCGCTCGACTGCGTTTATGCTGTTGTACGGCACGGTGTGTATCTCACTGATTTGGATGCACTTCTCGTTCAAAGGCAAACGCCAAGAATAAACTTTTAAGGCCGTCTGAACGATAATCTTCTCTTTCAGACGGCCTTTGTCAAAACACCATAAGGAGTAACGCGATGTCGCGTTTGATTCAAGACTGGCGGCCGGAAGATTCCGATTTCTGGCAAAACGGCGGCAAGAAAACCGCTTCCCGCAATTTGTGGATTTCCATTCCCGCGCTGATGCTGGCGTTTGCCATTTGGCAGGTGTGGAGCGTGGCGGTGATTAATCTGCCGTCTATCGGTTTCCAATACAATGAAAACCAACTCTTCTGGCTGGCGGCGATGCCGGCATTGTCGGGCGCGACCTTGCGTATTTTTTATTCGTTTTTGGTGCCGATTTTCGGTGGCCGCCGTTGGACGGCGATTTCCACCGCCAGCCTGCTCTTACCCGCCGTCGGTTTGGGTTTGGCGGTGCAAAACCCCGACACCAGCTACACCACCATGCTGATTCTGGCTTTGCTGTGCGGCTTTGGCGGCGGCAATTTCTCATCCAGCATGGCCAACATCAGTTTCTTTTATCCGAAAGCGGAAAAAGGCACGGCCATGGGCTTGAACGCAGGTTTGGGCAACTTGGGCGTATCGGTGGCGCAGTTTCTGGTACCGCTGGTGATTACCGCCGCTTTGTTCGGCAGCTTGGGCGGCGAACCGCAAACTTGGGTCAAAGACGGCGTCACCAAACAAATCTGGCTGCAAAACGCGGGCTTTGTGTGGGTACCGTTTATCATCCTGTCAACCGTCGTGGCGTGGTTCGGCATGAACGATTTGGCCAGCGCCAAAGCCAGCTTCAAAGATCAGGCGGTGATTTTCAAGCGCAAACACAACTGGATTATGTGCATCATTTATTTGGGTACCTTCGGCTCATTCTTGGGCTTTGCCGCCGGTTTCCCGCTGTTGACCAAAAGCCAGTTTACCGGTGTTGATCCGGTGAAATATGCCTTTATCGGCCCTTTGGTCGGTGCGCTGGTGCGCCCTTTCGGCGGCTGGTTGTCGGATAAAATCCAGAGCGGCGCAAAAATCACGCAATGGGTATTTGTCGGCATGATTATCGCTGTGTTCGGCGTGCTGTTTTTCCTGCCTTCAGACGGCCACGGCGGTCATTTCTGGGGCTTCTTCGCCTGCTTTATCGCCCTATTTGCGCTCACCGGCATCGGCAACGGTTCGACCTTCATGCAGATTCCGATTATCTTCCTGATTCAGCAGCAGCGTTTGGCCGAACAAGAAGGCGTCATCAGCCGCGAGCAAGCCTTAATCAACGCGGGCAAAGAAGGCGCGGCGGTGGCCGGTTTTACCGGTGCGTTTGCGGCCTACGGCGGCTTTTTCATCCCCAAAAGTTACGGCACATCCATCGCGCTGACCGGCAGCGTCAACATGGCTTTATATGGCTTTATCGCGTTTTACGTCATCTGCCTGTTGTTGAATTGGTGGTATTACACCCGCGCGCAAGCGGAAGTGAAATGTTAGCCTAATCATGGTTTTCAGACGGCCTTATGCAAGGCCGTCTGAACCTGTTAGGGCGTGTCCCTAATTTGAATAAGCCCAAAAGAGCCCTATTTTAACCCTATATTCCAACGAAATATAGGCAAACACAAACAATGGCGAGAACCGCA
>NZ_PDBT02000041.1:0-21983 GCF_002551535.2 Neisseria sp. N95_16 | reverse complement strand
AAACTTTTGCTCTGAAATTTTGCTGAACTTTTGATACTTATTTTTTAGTTTCATATTAGGAGCTTATCAGGTTTTTTGATGATTTTGCTTCCTAAGCCCCTATTTTAAATGACTATATTCAACTATTCATCAACCAATATTGCAAACCCACTAAGGTTTTGGCATCTTTGATTTCATCGTTTTTCAAAGCGACTTTCACTTCTTCGCGGCTGAGCAACACGGTTTCGGTGATTTCGTCTTCATCGTTGCTCAAGGTGCTGCCCACGCGCACGCCGTTGGCTTGGTAGAGATACATTTTTTCATCGCAAAAGCCGACTGCGGTGTAGAAAGTATGCAGTAGTTTCACGCTGTCGGCGGTGTAGTTGGTTTCTTCGGCCAACTCACGCAAGGCGCATTCGGCAGGATCTTCGCCGGCCACATCCAATTTACCCACCGGCAATTCCAACACGGCTTGATCGGCGGCATAACGCCATTGACGCACCAGCACCACTTCGTCATTATCTGTCACGGCCAACACACAGGCAGCACCGGGATGGCGAATCACCATGCGTTGGCTTTCTTTGCCGTTGGACAAGCGGATTTGGTCGCGGCTGATGCGGATAAACGAACCTTCGTAAATCGGTTCACTGCTGATACAGGTTTCTTTTAAATCCATGATGTTCTTTCTTCAATATAAATAAACAGGCCGTCTGAACGTTTAAGCGAAGCTTTCAGACGGCCTTAGATATAACAAAAGGCCGTCTGAAATCAATTTTTACTACGCTCGATTTCCACGCCCACTTCTTTTACATCCGGCAGAATACCCGGTTTGACGATTCTCACGCGCACCCACAGCGCATTGAAATCTTCTAAAATCAACTTGGCCACATGCTCGGCCAATACTTCCAGCAACAAAAAATCCTGTTCTCGCAAGCTATTGCGCACGGCTTCGCATACTTCGCCATAGTGCACCGTATCGCCGATGTCATCGCTCAAGGCAGATTTTTCCGGCACGCCAATATCTAAATCCAGCACCAGCGTTTGCAGTCGCTCGCGCTCCCAATCGTACACGCCAATCAACGTATCGGCCTTCATGCCGCGTAAAAAAATTTTATCCATTTGCATTGTCCCGTTTTTTGGATAGAATACCCCTTTCATTCTAAGCAAAGCATACAAAATGTACAATGTTTTAGCGGTGACTTCGGCTTATTTAATCGGTTCATTGTCTTTTGCGGTAATTGTATCGAAAGCATACGGCATGGATGATCCGCGCACCTACGGCTCCGGCAATCCGGGCGCGACCAATGTTTTGCGCAGCGGCAAGAAAAAAGCAGCCGCGCTCACTTTGCTGGGCGATGCGCTCAAAGGCTTTGTGGCCGTGTGGCTGGCGCGCTGGTTGGGAACCGAAGTCAGCATGGTAGAAGCCACCGTCGGCGTGTGTGCGGTGGCCGTGCTGGTTGGACATATGTGGCCGATATTCTTCCGCTTCAAAGGCGGCAAAGGCGTGGCCACTGCCTTAGGGGCGTTGCTGGCGCTTTCTTGGCCGACTGCGTTGGTATGCGCCATTGTGTGGTTGGTGATGGCTTTTGGGTTTAAAGTTTCTTCGCTGGCGGCTTTGGTTGCCACAGTAATCAGCCCAATTGTGGCCTATTTCTTTATGCCTTATCCTTCTTGGGTGTGGGCAACCGCGGTGATTGCGGTATTGGTGTTGTATCGCCATAAAAGCAATATCATCAACCTGATTTCTGGTAAGGAAAGTAAAATCGGCGATAAAGCTTCATAGCTTTGCCAAACAATCATATAAAAAAGCCCGACAATGTCGGGCTTTTTTATGCTTTAATACATACAATAGTGTATTTATTCAAATATAATTCAGCTAGAATAAACAAGGCCGTCTGAAATCAGATTCATCATTTTTTCTTTATTTTCCGATTAAAACATTATGTTGAAAAAAAACGCCAAACTCACCCTCACCGTCTCGCTGGCTATCATGCTTTCTGCTTGTTCGCTGGTGAAATATCAACCGCTCGAAACCATCAATAAAGTGGATTTGAGCAAAGGTTATCGTTTTGAAAATGCCAATAAAGAAAATCAAGACGATACTTTTATGGTGTTGATGTTTTCCGGTGGTGGCACGCGTGCGGCGGCTTTGGGTTATGGCGTACTAGAACAATTGCATCAGCAGCAAGTCCAGATCAACGGTCAAAAAAAATCCTTACTCGAAAACGTTGATTTAGTAGTAGGCGTATCCGGCGGCTCAGTATTGGCTGCTTATTATTCGCTGCATGGAGCAGATACTATTCCCAGCTTTTATCGCCGTTTCTTACGGCAAAATTTTCAACGCAAAGTCATCAGGCAGGCATTCTCTGCCACCAACATCCCACGTCTCGCTTCACGGGAGTTCGGCCGCGGTGATTTGCTGCAAGAACAATTTGAAACTTATTTATTCGGCAGTGCCACGTTTGAAGATTTGGAAAAACGCCGCAAAGGCCCGTTTGCTATCATCAGCGCGACAGATATGGGCATAGGCGAACGCCTGAATTTTACCCAAGAATATTTTGATCCGATGTGCTTAAACTTAAGCAAATTAAGCATTGCCCGTGCCGTTGCAGCCTCCAGTGCCGTGCCGGTAGTATTTGCGCCGCTTACACTTAATAATAATGGCGGCAACTGCAATTATACGCCGCCCAAACGCATTCAGGCCGCAGTACAAAAAGATGAAGGAAAAAATAAGCAGCAAAATATTACACGAAAAGAAGTCAAAGAACACTTTCTCCAATACAGCGACAGCCAATCCCGCCCTTATATCCATCTGCTCGATGGCGGCCTGACCGACAATCTCGGTATGCGCAGCCTGCTCGACATGACCGAAGTATATTCGAGCAATATGCTGGTACAACAAATGAGCACGCATAAAATCAAGCGCATAGTGGTGATTAATGTCAACGCACAAAACCAAATCAACAGCGATTTAGACAAAACCGCTGCTGTGCCGGGTATGCGCGATGTGGTGAACGCGATTATCGACATTCCGATCGGCAAATATTCGCAAGAATCGCTGCGCCGCTTCCGCGCCTTTACCGACCGCTGGAATGAAGCCAAGTATAAAGATGCCAATGGTAATCCCATTTCGCTTACCTTTGTCAGCCTGAGCCTGCGCGATTTGCCTGAATCACCACTGCGCGACACCGTGTTGAATATTCCGACCAGTTTCTACCTGCCGGGTGACGATGTCGATAACTTGCGCACTGCCGCCGCTGAATTGATGAGGCATTCCAAAGAATATCAAGGCTTGCTCAAAGAATTATCCACCCAGCCAAATACCGAAGCCTTGTTTACCCAAACCGAGCCGGAGATGGAAGAAAATCCGGAAATGAAGCCGGTGGAAAATCCGTTTTCCATTGAAGAATTAAATAAGATAAATGCCACTGATTCAGAAGATTTCGAATTACCACCGCAACCATAAGCTAAACATTAAGGCCGTCTGAATGATTGTAAAAACAAAGGCTTCAGACGGCCTTTCTGTTTTATCCGCCTTTCAGTCAAACACATAATTTGCTAAAATACAGCTTATTTATTCTTTCAGACGGCCTACTTTTAAATCGGGCCATCTGAAACATTTCAACACACAGAATCAAACCATGAGCCAAAACGAAAAATTAATCGTCACCGACATCGACCGCCCTGTTCTCACTCCGCCCGACGGCCACAAAAAAGTGCTGCTGCATTCCTGCTGCGCGCCGTGTTCCGGCGAAGTGATGGAAGCCATGCTCGCCAGCGGTATCGATTACACCATTTATTTTTATAATCCGAATATCCACCCACACAAAGAATACATGTTGCGCAAAGAAGAAAACCTGCGTTTTGCGGAAAAATTCGGTATTCCGTTTGTCGATAAAGACGACGACTACGAAAACGACCGCAAAGAATGGTTCGAGTTGGCCAAAGGCATGGAATTCGAGCCAGAACGTGGCATCCGCTGCACCATGTGTTTCGATATGCGCTTCGTCAAAGCCGCGCAATACGCCCACGACAACGGCTTTCCCGTGTTCACCAGCTCGCTCGGCATTTCACGCTGGAAAGACATGAAACAAATCAACGGCTGCGGCCATCGCGCGGCAGATTTGTTTGACGACGTGACCTATTGGGATTTCAACTGGCGCAAAGGCGGCGGCAGCGCGCGCATGATTGAAATCAGCAAACGCGAAAACTTCTACCAGCAAGAATACTGCGGTTGCGCTTATTCCCTGCGCGACTCCAACAAACACCGCAAATCGCAAGGCCGCATTCCGATTAAAATCGGCAAGCTGTATTACGGCGACGAATCAACCATTTACGAGCCACAAGCGATTAAAGTGGATAAATAATCTTAGTTAAAAAACAGGCCAAAGCCTTTGCAAAGCTCGTCAATTTGCATAAATCTTTAAACCGTCATTCCCGCGCAAGCGGGAATGACGAGCATAGTTTTCTTAGTTCAAATTGAGTTTTACAAAGGTCTCAGGCCGTCTGAAAGATTTTATCTTTCAGACGGCCTTTTGTATTGATTAAGCTTTAAGCCAACACTTTCTTCGCCGCTTCTATACCCCAATACGCCGCCTCTTCAAAAACTGAATAGCCGCTCAAATCGCTGTGGGCAAACAATAATTTGGAATGATGCTGCCGCAAAGCCAGTAAGTTTTGATTGTCTAGATAACCCACTTTCGGCACGCTCATGGCATGGCCGCGCACGGTCAGGTCGATGTGTTCGACGTGTTGCCAAAACGATTTGCCGTACACGCTCAATAAATCTTGTGCGGCGATGTCGGCCAATGCTTGCTCGTCGGCTTCCAGCAGCCAGCGGCGGATGTTTTGCGGCGTATCATGATTGAGCGCGGTGTAGGCGGTGAAGATCGTACGCTCAGGCTTGGCCACGCGGATATGCTGGTGCGTGGACACGACATAGCCCAGCGACGGGCTGCCGTAAACCACGTTGTCCCACGCCAATTCGCTGTTGCCCTGCTCTTTGGGAAAACGGTTGAGCACGAAATTCGCCACCAGCCACGGCGCATATTCAGGCGTGTGCAAACCGTATTGCTGCGGCGTATCGATGATGTGCGCCGCCACCATCAAAGGCATGGCGCTGATGACGTGACGGGCGGTGACGGCATAGGTTTCGCCGCCGGCATGGTCGTACAGCCAAACGTCCACGCCGTCTGAATGCTCGCGAATCTTCACGGCGGAAGCGCTAATAGAAGCCGGTTGCGCCAAGCGGATCAGGTTTTCAGACGGCCATGCATGCAAGGTTTGCAAGCCGCTTTTTTCGCGTAATTTCGCCGACAAATGCGCCAAGCCCTGCGGCCAAGTCAATACCGTGTCGGTGCTGTTGCGGCTGGCAAAATAATGCAATCCGGCAAACGCAGACACTTGTCCAATCCCCTGCCCGTAATCGTCGCGACAGCAGTAATCAAGATACCAACGTAAGGTCGGCGAGTGGTAGCGTTCCTGATTCAGCCATTGCGCAAAAGTCAATTTATCGAGCGCGCGCCATTGTGTATCTTGCGATGACAAAGCAATCGGAATGGCAAAGATTTTTTTACCGTCGCTGCCGTAGGCGTTTTTCAGACGGCCTATCAAGGCAAAAAAGCGGCTGCTGTCGTCATCGTCTTGAGGCAGCAAATCCGGCTGCCACGCTTGTTCGTAAAACAAACGCGCTTCGGGCGCATGCACCAAATCCGTTTCACGATAGCTGCCGTCCGCCTGCAAAATATCAAAGTCGCGCAGCATATCGCGGATATGGCTGCTTTCTTTTGACGGCAAGGCCAAATAATGCGCGCCACTGGGCGCAGTCAGGCCGTCTGAAAAACGGTAGGCCGCATTGTTGCCGTCCGGCTCGAAACCTTCGGCCAGCAACACATCACGGTGGCCGTGTTTCGCCAAATACCACAACGCGCTCAAACCCGCCGCGCCGCTGCCCAAAATCAGGGTGTGGCATTGATAATGTTTTTTCGGGTTGGTCGACAATTTGCCGTCGCGCAGCAAATGCCCCATCGGCAAACCGACACGGTTGACCGATACCGTCGGTGCGGCGTTGAGATGATGATAACCGAGATAGGAAAACAGGGAAGCAGTGGTTAAGGCGGCGGTGTAGCCGAGAAACTGGCGGCGGGTGGTGTTCATGGGGTGTCCGGAAGAAATATTAAGAATGCTTTAAGCAAAATGTGAGGCCGTCTGAAAACAATTTTAAGAAATCAAACATCAATCCCAACGGCTGCCGCGGCGGTATACCGTCCATTCGCTGTTCGTGGCTTGTAAGGCTGTTTGCAGGATTTGGCGCACGGTTTCCAGCTCGCTGCTGCCGCAGATAAACGCGTCCACCGCCGCGAAGCCATGCTCCGGCCAAGTGTGGATGCTGATGTGTGATTCGGCCAACAGCAATACACCGGTCACGCCGCCTTCGCCGCCGAAGGTGTGGAAATGGCTGCCGAGTATGGTCGCGCCGGCCGCTTCTGCCGCTTCGCTGAGCCAGTTTTTCAGACGGCCTTCGTCTTTCAGCGATTCAACATCGCAGCCGTATAAATCCAGCAAACCGTGGTTTTCAGGCTGCATTATTTGTGTCCTCCGGCCGAACCGCCGACGTAGCCGCCCACATAGCCGCCTCCGTGGGTGCGCGAGCCGCCGGAATCACTGTCGCTGACGATGGAATAATTGTTGAGCGTTACCATCAGCACAATCAGCGAGGCAAACATAATATAAGCGATTTTAGACATGTGTTTTTCCTAATCGTCGTCGCTGCTGCGGCCTAGAAACCAAATAAATGCGATGCCGATGATGGTCGGAATCATCGATTCGTCAAACACTTGCTCCGAGTTCATCATCAGCCATGCCGGTGCGTTAATCAGCAGCAAGATGCCCACCATCAACAGGCGCAAGCCGTTGCTCACGCCGTCGGGGCGCATATTGGCGGTGTATTGCGGCGCTCGGCTTTGTGCCAGACCGAAGGCTTGAGCAATTTCGTTGTAGCGGATGGGCGTGTTTTTGCTCCATGCCAATTCATTCTGCGACAGCGTCGCACTCAATTTGCCGCTACCTTGGCGGTAATCGGTGTAATAGTTCAAGTCGCCCTGCCGCACCTGCCAATAAAAAGCACCCGCCGCTACTTCAACGCGGCCTCCGTAATCATAGAGCTTTTCGCAACCTCGCGGCTGGTTGTATTGATTAAGGCGCGGCCACTCGTTGAGCGTTTCGGATATGCTCCATTCGCCCTCTGCCGTTTGCACCAGCCAGTTAAACCCGTGCTGCGGGTGATACAGCAGGTACTCCACCCACCAGCCCTCCGGCACCAGCGCATGAGTGGCCATGCCGAACATTTTGTCGAAGGTTTCTTGCGCGTCGGTTTCGCTGTAACGCACCGCGCCCATCACATAATAATCACGGTTTTTCAGACGGCCTGCGCTACCCACTGGCAGCATAAACAGCTTTTCCTGCGCCTGCCGCATGTGGTTGGCTTCAATCAGCTTGATTTTGTCTTCACTGGCCTGCAATTGGCTGGCGCAACTCGGACAGACAATATGCTCGGCTAAGCCGTTGACCCAATGCACCGGCGCACCGCAATTCGGACAATCTTCTGCCTGCCGCGAACCTTTCAGACGGCCTGCGGTTTCGCGGATTTGGTCATCGCTACGGGTATGGGCTAGATGCAAATCATCGAGCTTGACCATGCGCCCGACAAAGGCTTGCGGCTCGGTTTCGGCGTAATCCAAGGTCAGAAACAGGTTTTCGCAGCGCCAGTCGGCCACGCGGTTGACCGTTTCGCCCTGAATCCGAAACGGCAATTCGCCCTGCACCGCCGCTTGGCTTAAACTGATTTCGCGCACATCAGCCGCCATAAACTGCTTGCCGTTGTGGTTTAAGGTGCTGAATCCGGCGCGGATGTCGTGAAATCTCGGTGCCGATTCTGGCAAGCGGTCGGCCATGGTCATCACATACAAGTCGCCTGCTTCCGACAGCCAGCCGTCTTGCCCGTCGTCAAACAGCACATACCATTCGTTCCACACGCCGCCATCATAACGCGCCTGCAAGCGGCCGATAATCGAAAAAGCGCGCAGCAGAAAACGACCCGTCGTGCCGATTTGCAGCGGGCTGAAATCTTCCAGCAGCGCGGAATCGCGGCCGGTATCGACGATGCTGTCGTCTTGGCGCACCAGCATGCTGTTGCAGTAGCCGCACACCAGCGTCATCGCGGTGGCCGAATGTGCTTCCACCGGCGCGCCGCAGCTTGGGCAATCAGTTTTGAAAAAAGGCGTTGTGGACATGGATGTTTTGTTTTATTGGGAAAGTTTCAGACGGCATGGCGAACGCCCGAATTCTCTTTTTGTTTTAATGATTGAACATGTTGTTCAATCCGCTCAGGTGTCGCTTCAAAATCAGGATTTGATAAAATTCTACAAAATTCAATACACTGCTCAATACCGAAAACCTCTTTGTCATATTTCTGAACATAAGGAATAAAATCAGAAACCAAACATACATTTTCCGGAAATGGTGTTTTCAACTGACAATTACGATGAGTAAATGCAACAATCGAATGGAATTCTTTTTCTGAAAGCCCTAATAATTTAGACAAGGCTTTAATATGCTTATAATTTTGTCTTAACGGATTTTGGAACGAAAACTTACTGCCAGAGGGTAAGGTATGCGTCCATTTAGGTTGATTTGGCGTTCCGAAAATCCAACCTTGAAAATATTTTGCTTCAATTACAAAAATTCCATAAGGTGAAATAACAATATTATCAATTTGTGTGCTACTACCATCTATAGGCACAATTAGATTATGAAAATAACGGTAATGTGCTGTGTCAAGCTTTGATAAAACTTGTACTTTGATAATCTGCTCGCCTATCGCACCTTTAAGTGCAGTTTTTTCTTCCTTATTGAGATTACTTTGCTTCTTTCGATCACTATTTTGTCGTGATTTTTTGCGTCTATTCGGTTGATTAGAGCCATCTCCAGCCAACAACATACACACAAAACAAACCACAATGACAAAAATAATTAGACTTTCCATTGTTTTGTTTTCCCTAACAGAGGCCGTCTGAAAATTGCAATTGTTTCAGACGGCCTTTTTGCCTTAGCCAATCAGTTTTTTCAACACTTCGGCTTTGGCTTGGTCGTAGTCTTCTTGCGAAATCAAACCTTCATCAAGCAAGGTTTTGAGTTTGGCCAATTTGCTTTGCGGATCTTCGACAGGTTCGGCGGCCGTCTGAACCGGATTAGTCGGTGCGGCTTGCGCTTGGTTCGGTTGCAGCATACCGGCCATCGCACCGGCCATGGTTTGTCCCACGCCCGCGCCGACACCGATACCCGCACCTATGCCCGCCAAGCCGCCTTCGTTTTCGGCGGCTTTGGTGATGGCTTCGGCGGTTTGGTATTGAGCGTATCTGCCCAAATCGCCAATCACGCCCATGGAGATTTTCTTATCCAGCGCCGCTTGAATGGCTTCAGGCAAGGAAACGCTCTCAACAGTGAAGTTTTCCAGCATTAAACCCAGTTTGGCAAATTCAGCCGCCAGCAATTCGGCCATTTTTTGCGACAGCAGCACTTGGTTGGCCGCCATGTCGAGAAACGGAATGCCTGAGGTGCCGAAAGCGGTGGCCAATTGCGTCACCACAATATTGCGCAATTGCGCTTCCAATTCTTCGCCGCTATAGGCCGCAGTTACACCAGTAACTTCTTTAAAGAATTTGGCCGGATCATTCACACGGTAGGAATACATGCCGAACGAGCGCAATTGCACCGCGCCGAATTCCGAATCGCGCACGGTGACCGGCTGGGCAGTGCCCCATTTGCGGGCAAGCTGTTGCTTGGTATTAAAGAAATAAACGTCTGATTTGAATGGCGATTGGAATAATTTATCCCAGTTTTTCAGGTTGGTGAGCACAGGCAGCGTTTGCGTATTGAGCGTGTAGCGCCCTGCGCCGAATACGTCTGCGGTTACGCCTTCATCGACAAACATCGCCATCTGCGCTTCACGCACGGTCAGGCTGGCGCCGTTTTGGATTTCTTCGTCCTGCATGGGAAAGCGCCACATCAGCAGGCGTTCGTCCGGATTCGGCCATTGGATGACGTCGATAAATTGTTTTTTGATAAAGTCGAATAAAGCCATTTTTTGCTCCCGAATATTAGGTCAAACACGCCGCGTTTAATAAGCCGATGGATACGGAAACCGCACCAAACAGCGCACCCACTGCGACATTGTTGTTAATCAATTCTTCATTGGCGCCTTTAATGATGCAGGTGGCGGCGAAATACACCAAAATCTGTACCAAAGCCGCGCCCAAGCCCCATAAAATAAAATCGGTGAAGCCAACGCTGTGGGAAATGCTCGATGCCAAGGTCACGCAAAAGCCGACCAATGCGCCGCCGAACGACAACGCGCAGGCCAAATTGCCGTTTTTAATCAGGCGCAATTCTTCGGCTGGCGTGATGCGCAGATAAACCGCGGCAAACACCACCGTCATCGCTACGCCGGCAAGCATGTATTGCAGATACAGAAAATACTGGGCTGGAGAAATGCTCACGATAGACATCCTTTGATTTGGTATAATTGCCGGAAACTTTTGCTGATTATGCCATTGACTATGTGCTGCTGACAATGCACATGCCGTCTGAAACGTTGATTTTTATTGTGCTTTCAGACGGCCTTCCTAAAACTTTAAAACACTAAATCACCGTCTTACCCGCCACAGGCCGTCTGAAACATGAAACTCAACCGCACGCTTATTATTTCCGTTTTCGTCGTCGCCAGTTGCGGCTTGGCTTACGAACTCATTCTGGCCGCGCTCGCCAGCTATCTGTTAGGCGACAGCATTCTGCAATTTTCATCCATCATCGGCCTGTATCTTTTTTCAATGGGCATCGGCGCGCATTTGTCGAAATACGTTAAAGACGAAGATACCTTAGCGCGTTTTATCGAAATCGAATTGCTGGTCGGCATCATCGGCGGCGTTTCTGCGCTGGCTTTGTTTGTGGCTTTCGGCTTTTCCGCCGCACCGTTTCGCACTTTGCTTTACGCGCTGGTGCTGATCGTCGGCACCATCGTCGGCATGGAAATTCCACTAGTGATGCGCGTGCTGAACCAGCAAAAAGCGGATTTCAAAGAATTGGTGGCGAAAGTCTTAACCTTCGATTATTTGGGCGCATTGGCCGTTTCGCTGTTGTTTCCGCTGATACTCGCGCCCAAGCTCGGCATGGCGCGTTCGGCCTTATTGTTCGGTTTGCTCAACGCAGCCGTAGCGGCGCTGACCGCTCGCGTGTTCAAAGCCCAACTGAACAACTACAAATCCTTGCAAATCCGCGCCGCTGTGGTGCTGCTGATTTTGGCGGCCGCATTTCTTTACGCCGACCGCATTACCTTTCAAGCCGAGCAACGCTATTTCGGCGACCCGATTGTCTATGAAAGCCACTCGCCCTATCAGCGCTTAGTCGTAACCCGTTGGAAAGACGATACACGCCTGTATATCAACGGTAATTTGCAATTTTCATCACGCGATGAAGTGCGCTACCACGAAGCCTTAGCCTTACCTGCCATGCAGATGAGTAAACAACGGGAAAACATCTTGATTCTCGGCGGCGGCGACGGCTTGGCGGCGCGCGAAGTGTTGAAATATCCTGAAGTGAACAAGGTCACGCTGGTGGATTTGGATCCCGACATGACCGCCACATTCCAAACTTCCGCCACCTTGAGCGCGCTGAACCAAGGTGCGTTGTCACACCCGAAAATGAACGTCGTCAACGATGATGCGGCCAAATGGCTGGAAACCAATCAAGATAAGTTTGATGTGATGATTATCGATTTGCCCGACCCGTCGAATTTCTCCTTGGGCAAGCTTTATTCCGTGCCGATGTACCGCTTGGTGGCACGCCATCTGAAACCAAAAGGGCGCATTGTGGTGCAATCCACTTCACCTTATTTCGCGCCAAATGCTTATTGGTCGGTGGTTGCCACGCTGGAAGCGGCAGGTTTGTACACCGCGCCTTATCATATTTATGTCCCTTCGTTTGGCGAATGGGGCTTTGTGTTGGCGGCAGCGGACAATGATTTTCCGATTCCGCAGCATTATGATGTGCCGACCCGTTTTCTCAATGCCGAAACCACCGCGGCGATGTTCCACTTTCCGCCCGATATGGCACGGCGCGATGTGGAACCGAATTATTTGAACAATCAGATTTTGGTCAGCTATTTTGAACGCGATTGGAATAGCGTGATTCGTTAGGCCGTCTAAAAACATAAAACAAGGCCGTCTGAAACCCAATGTTTCAGACGGCCTTGTCTATATTTTAACTTTAATCTTCGCCCCACACTTCGGCAGCGATTTCTTCGACCAAGCGCACTTTTGCCCATTGCTCGGCTTCGGTCATGATGTTACCTTCTTCGGTTGAAGCAAAGCCACATTGCGGCGACAAGGCCAGTTGGTCGAGAGGCACGATTTTTGCAGCTTCGGCGATACGTGCTTTGATTTCGTCTTTGCTTTCCAACTCAGGGAATTTGGACGTTACCAAGCCCAACACAATGCGGCCTTTGTGCGGATTGTCGTTGAAGTATTTCAATGGCTCGAAACCACCCGAACGCTCGTTGTCGTATTCCAAGAAATAGCCGTCGTAAGCCGTTTGGCCGAACAATTCAGGCGCAACCGGATCGTAAGCACCGGTCAACAGATAAGAAGATTTGTAGTTGCCGCGACAAACGTGGGTGGTGATGGTCATATCGGCCGGTTTGTCGGCCAAAATGGCTTGGATGTTTTCCAAGGCAAATTGTTTGCTGGCTTCAAAATCAAATTCAGGATTGCTGAAATTGTTGCACAAAGTGCCCCAATACACGTCATCGATTTGCAGATAACGGCAGCCGGCATCGTAAAATGCTTTAATCGCGTCTTTATAGGTTTGGCGCACGTCTTCGCAGAATGCGGCTTTGCTTTCATAGACGCCGGTATCCCAAATAAACGGATACATCAATTGGTTCGGGCTGGGAATGGCGTATTTCACAATGCCCCGGTCGCCGACGATTTCGGCCAAGGCTTTGTAATGGGCGATAAACGGATGGTTTTCGTTCCAAGACACTTTTCCGTTGCAGCGCGTATTGTATTTGCGCACTTCGGTGCCTTTAAACGCATAAGCCTGCTCCGGCACAAAGCCTTCGATGCCGTTGAGGTTTTCCAAAAAGTCAATGTGCCACCATGAGCGGCGGAATTCACCATCGGTAATCACTTGAATGCCCGCGTCTAATTGGTCTTGCACCAATTTGGCGATTTCTTGGTCTTCCACACGGGTCAATTCTTCACGGCTGATTTTGTCCTCGGCAAATTCGGCACGCGCTTTTTTCAGGTTTTCGGTACGCAGGTAGCTGCCGACGGTATCGGCGCGCAAAGGTAAAGTTTTGCTCATGGTAGGTTCCTCAAATAAAGTTTATCTATCGGCAAGTATAAATGAATTGATTAATGACCTGAAGTCAAAAAGGTATGAAAAATTCACGCATTCATGTGATTGAAATTCATAAAGGCCGTCTGAAAAATCATCTTTCAGACGGCCTGATAAACAATCTCAATGCTGGGCACGGATTTGCTGCAAGAAGCGGCGGGTGCGTTCATGTTGCGGATTGTCAAACAACACTTCCGGCGCGCCCTGCTCAACAATCACGCCGCCGTCCATCACCACCACAATATCGGCCACTTCCATCGCAAACTTAATTTCGTGGGTCACGACCACCATTGTCCAGCCTTCTTGCGCCAATTCTTTCATGGTATTCAACACATCTTGCACCAATTCCGGATCGAGCGCGGAAGTCGGCTCGTCAAACAGCATCAATTCCGGCTGAATCGCCAAGGCGCGGGCAATGCCAACACGCTGCTGCTGGCCGCCCGACAATTGATACGGATACAAATCGACTTTATCGCCCAAGCCTACTTTTTCCAGCAAGGCCAAGGCAGCAGCACGCGCTTCGGTTTTGGCTTTGCCCTGCACCGATACCGGCCCTTCCATCACATTTTCCAAAGCGGTTTTATGTGGGAACAGATTGTATTGTTGAAACACCATGCCCGACTTTCGGCGCAAGGCTAAGATTTCAGCTTTGCTCGGTTTTTGGGCAAAATCAACTTTTAAGGGCGCGGCATTATCGAATTCGATTTGCCCTTGCTCGGGCATTTCCAACGCGTTCAAGCAGCGCAAAAACGTGGTTTTACCCGACCCAGAAGGCCCCAAAATCACCACCACTTGGCCTTTGTTTACATCCAAATCAATGCCGCGCAAAATGGTGTTATCGCCGAATGTTTTGTGGATATTACGGATTTTAATCATCTTTTTTCCTTACTTAGCCACATAGCGGTCGAAGCGTTTTTCAATTTTCGCTTGAATCAGGAACAATACCCAGCAGAAACACCAATACACCAAACCCGCTTCGATATACACCGGCAAAAAGTCATAGGCGCGGTTGGCCACTTCGGAAGCGGTGCGGAACAATTCCGTTACCGTCACAAACGAAGCCAGCGACGTGCTTTTGAATAAGCTGATGAATTCATTGCTCAAAGGCGGCACGGATACGCGGAAAGCCTGCGGCGCGATAATGCGGCGGAAGGTTTGCATATAGGTCATGCCGATGGAAAAACCGGCTTCCCATTGACCTTTGTGCACCGATAAAATCGCGGCACGAATGGTTTCGGAAGCATACGCGCCGACATTCAGCGAAAAGCCGATAATCGCCGCCGGAATCGGATCAATGTACACCCCGACCGCCGGCAAGCCGTAAAACACCACTGCCAATTGAATCAGCATCGGCGTGCCGCGGATGGCGGAAACATAAAACTTCACCAAGCCCAAGAAAATTTTGTGCAACCAGCTTTCAGACGGCATCACGCGAATCACCGCCACGATGATGGCAATCACCATGCCGATGATAAACGAAGCAATCGCCAGCGGCATGGATACCAAAAATCCGGCCTTAACCATAGGCCAAAACGCGCTGATTACCAAATCAGCGCGTGTCTCGGTCATAAACGGCAATGAAGCCAGTAGATTATTTAACACTGATGTCTTTTCCGAAGAATTGTTCGCCCAGTTTTTTCAATGTGCCGTCTGCTCGCAATTCTTTCATTGCTTCGCTGAATTTGGCCACGGCTTCATCATTGCCTTTATTGACAATCAAACCGGCACCGACTTTTTCATCAGCAGGCGCAGTCCACACGATTTTCACGCCGGCATTCAGATTTTTTTGCAGATAATCCAATACCGCCAATTCATCGTTCAGCGTCACTTCGGCACGTTTTTGCTCAATCAGCATCAAGGATTGCGCCAAACCGTCAACCGGCACGATTTCGGCTTTAGCTGCAGTGGCGCGTTCGCCGTAGTTGCTGGTTAAAGATTGGGCGGCTTTTTTACCGGCAATTTCATCAACCGATTTAATGGTGCTGTCGTTGCGTGCCACCAAAACCGGGCCGCTCCAGCTATACGGCTCGGATTTATCAAAAGTCGCTTGGCGTTCAGGGCTGGTCAACGCCACTTGGTTGGCCACCACGTCAAAACGACCCGCTTTCAAACCGGCCATCATGGCATCCCATTGGGTTTCTTTGAATTCAACGGTCACGCCCAATTTTTCAGCGATGGCGCGAGTCACTTCCACGTCGTAGCCGGTCAATTTGCCGGATTTATCGTGGTAGGTGAACGGCGCATAAGTGCCTTCGGTGCCAACGGTGATGATGCCTTTATTGTTGATGCGTTCAATCAAAGAACCTGAAGCCTTGTTCGCAGGTGCCGCACCTGAAGCCGCCGAGCCGCCCTCGCTGCCACCGCAAGCAGCCAGTACTAAAGCAGTCATGCTGCCCAATAAGAATTTTTTCAACATCGCTTGATTCCTGTGTGTATCTTTAAAGCGGCTATTTTAATGGATACTGCCTGCAAATACAAAGAATGCTTTCTGCTATCATTTATAACCAAAACATATAACAAAGGCCGTCTGAAACAAAATATTCCGATATTCTGCTTCCGACGACCTTTCCAATAAACACTAAAATTTTATAGATTTAATGAAACTTCTAAATTATCAATCAAACGCGTGCTGCCCAATCGGGCCGCTGCCAATACCACTAAATATTTGTCGCCCACACGCGCCACTTCCAAGCTTTCTGCTTGACGGATTTCAATATAATCCACCTCCCAACCGGCTTGATTTAAGTTTTCTATTGCCGTTTGCTCGATTTGCGTATAGGCAACATTACCTGCCTGCAATTGTGCCGCAGCGGCTTGTAATTCACGGTATAAACGCGGCGCTTCGGCGCGCTCGGTTTCGCTTAAATATTGATTGCGGCTCGATAAAGCCAAGCCATCGGCTGCACGGCCGGTATTCACCGGCACAATTTCAATATTAAAGTTTAAATCTTCAACAAAACCTTTAATAATCGCCAATTGCTGATAATCTTTTTTACCGAAACAAGCGACATCTGCCTCGACAATATTAAATAATTTACTCACCACCGTTGCCACACCGCGGAAATGGCCGGGACGAAATTTGCCACATAATTCGTTTTGCAGATGCGGTGGCTCAACGTTGTAACGCTGCTCGACATTGGGATAAAGCTCTTTTTCATCCGGCGCGAACACCACTGCTACGCCTTCATTGGCCAATTTATCGGCATCTTGTTGCAAAGTCCGTGGGTATTGATCAAAGTCTTCACCTTGACCAAACTGAAGACGGTTCACAAAAATACTGACCACCACATTATCGGCGCGCTTTTTCGCTTCACGCACCAAAGCCAAATGGCCTTCATGCAGATTGCCCATGGTCGGCACAAACGCTACTTTTCCGGCCTGTTTGCGCCATTCGCGCAATTCTTTAATGGTATGAATGATTTGCATAATTTGAATAATCCTTAAAGACGGCAAGGCCGTCTGAAAATAACGGCTTAATTATACGCCTAGCCCCGATGATAACCAAATCCATCAGATAAAAACAAACATGCCGTCTGAAAACCTGTTATTTTTCAGACGGCATGTTGATTGTTTATTTGCTCATTAATCAGCAAAAGTATGCTCAGGTGCTGGGAAAGTTTGTGCTTTTACTTCATCGACGTAAGCTTTCACCGCCGCTTGCACGCTGTCTCTGCCCTGCATAAAGTTTTTTACAAACTTGGCGGTTTTGCCCGGGAACACACCCAGCATATCGTGCATTACCAAAACCTGACCATCGCAATCCACACCCGCGCCAATGCCGATGGTCGGGCAAGCCACGCTTTCAGTCACTTGCTTGGCCAATTGCGCCGGCACGCACTCCATCAACACAATCGCGGCACCTGCTTCATCATGTGCTTTGGCATCGTTTAACAAAGCCTGCGCTTTGTCGCCGCGCCCCTGCACTTTATAGCCGCCAAATGCAAACACCGATTGCGGTGTCAAACCGATGTGCGCACACACAGGAATACCGCGCATTTGCAGAAATTCGGTTGTTTCCGCCATCCACACGCCGCCTTCCAGCTTCACCATGTGCGCACCGGCTGCCATCAACTCTGCCGCCGCTGCAAAAGCTTGTTCTTTACTTTGCTGATACGCACCAAAAGGCAAGTCGCTCACAATCATGGCGTTTTTCGTGCCGCGTGCCACGGCTTCGGTGTGGTAACACATATCGCGCAAACTTACCGGCAGCGTGGAAGTGCGCCCTTGTACGGTCATGCCCAAAGAATCCCCCACCAGTAAAACATCCACGCCCGCTTCGTCCATCAACGCAGCAAAGCTTGCTTCATAAGCAGTGAGCATGGCGATTTTATTGCCTTCGGCTTTCATTTTTTGCAGTGTGTTCACAGTAATCATGTCGTCTGGTTTTCCCGTCTTGTTCAGACGGCCTTATGTAGATTAAAACGAGGCCATTATAAGGCTTTCGTGTTAAATATGTGTCAAGAAATAAAAAAACAGCTTAACCACATTCATGATTAAGCTGTTTTATTTGGTGCCGGCACCAAGAGTCGAACTCGGGACCCCCTGATTACAAGTCAGGTGCTCTACCAACTGAGCTATACCGGCTAAGAAAGTCAGCATTATGCCTTTAACCCTTGCCATTGACAAGGGCTTTGCTGCGAAAAAAAATCTGCTATCGCACAAAATATTTGATTTTAAATTAAATATACTTTTTTCATTTCAAGCAAATGACATGATAAAAATCTATATGGTCAATCATTCTGCAATAGGCCGTCTGAAAAAGAACACAAAATCTGTTAAAATAACCGACTTTCCCAATATTTCACGACTCTGCTCATGGCCCAACACCCTTACCGTCGCTTGCGTGCGCCGCAAGCGCATTTGCCCGAAGTCGGCATTTCTGAAGAAGGCAATATCCGCTCACTACATTTGGGCAGCTCGACGATTCAAAGCTCCATGAACCTCGACCACCCTGCCGAATTGGTGTTGTCATACAGCCGCGCCATGATGGGCTGGCTGTTGTTTACCGAAAACACGCCGCGCCACATTACCCAAATCGGTTTGGGCGGCGGCTCGTTTGCCCGCTGGATTGATGCCTACCTGCCCGATACCAAGCAAACTGCCGTCGACATCAATCCGCAAGTGATTGCCGTGGCACGCAGTTTGTTTGAATTACCGTTTGAAGGTGAAAAATTTGAAATCGTGGAAGCCGATGGTGCGGAATATATTAAGGTGTTCCGCCACAATACCGATGTGATTTTGGTCGACGGTTTCGACGGCGAGCAGATTATTGATGATTTGGTGAGCGAACCGTTTTTTGAAAATTGCCGCCAAGCGCTGTCGCCGGACGGCGTGTTTGTGACCAACTGGTGGAGCGGCGACAAGCGTTATCAGCGTTTTGTCGAGCGTTTATTAAAAGTTTTTGACGGGCGTGTGTTCGAATTACCGGCAGAAAGTCACGGCAACATGGCGGTGATGGCATTTCAAAGCAGCCCGAAAGAGCAAAATCTCGACAATCTGAAAAAACGCGCCGACAAGCTCAGCGACTTATACGACTTGAATTTCAAACGTATGCTGGCCGATTTAAAAGCCCATAATCAAAACAACGGCAAACATTTTTATTTATGACATAAAGGCCGTCTGAACATTTTCAGACGGCCTCACACTCAATCACAAGGAAATTAAGATGCTGAAACCCGAGGTTATCGCCATTCAAGGTCCGGTCGGCGCACTCGAAACCATTTACCTACCCGCCCAAGGCACCGCGCGCGGCGTGGCCGTGGTGAATCACCCCAACCCGCTACAAGGCGGCACCAACACCAATAAAGTGATTCAAACCGCCGCCAAAGCCCTGACCCAGCTTGGTTTTCACTGCTACCTTCCCAACCTGCGCGGTGTGGGCAACAGCGGCGGCGAACACGATTACGGCAAAGGCGAAACCGAAGATTGTATTTGCGTTATCGACTATGCCCGCGCGCAACATCCAGAATTGGAACAATTTGTATTGGCCGGTTTCTCGTTCGGCGGCTATGTCGCCAACTTCGCCGCCCAAGAGCGCGAACCGGATATGCTGTTGCTGATGGGCGCTGCCCTGCGCCACTACCCCGACCGCCCCGAACCTGAAGCGGCACCTAACCCGAATAAAACCTTAATCATTCACGGCGCAGAAGATGAAGTGGTCGAGATTGAAAAAGTTTTGGCATGGGCGGAACCGCAAGATATTCCGGTGATTGCCATTGCCGGCTCTACCCACTTTTTCCACGGCAAACTGATTGTGTTGCGCGATACCATCAGCCGCTTTGCACCGATGATTTTGGGTTAAATTACTATGATAAACAGGCTGAGTCCTTTGCAAAACCTCATTAATCATTAGTAAAAACCAAAACAGCCGTCATTCCCGCGTAGGCGGGAATCCATCTCAAAATTTCAGAAACTTAATTTATTCAATAGCTTGCTATGTTGAAAAATGGATTCCCGCCTACGCGGGAATGACGTCGGTTCTTTGTGCAATGGTTTTTCAAGGTGTTTTGCAAAGGTCTCGGCCTGTTTTAATTCACCCCCTCATCACGAAACATCTTGCGCCAAGCATGCGGATTCACTTGATAATACTTGAAAAACTGCTGCCGGAACGACACCGCATTTTGAAAGCCGGTTTTCTCGGCAATCTGCTCAACGCTGAAACCTGAATTTTCCAATAAATCCAAGCTGCGTTGCAGGCGCTCTTTGTGCAGCCATTCGAGAAAGGTCATGCCGGTGGCTTTTTTGAAATGACGGGTAAAGGTGCTGCGACTCATGGAAACGCGTTCGGCCACTTCATCAATATTTTGTGGCTCGTGTAAATGGTCGCACAAATAATCCAACAGCGCGTTGATTTGCGTGTCTTTCGTTGATTGCGCCAATGGCCGCTCGATAAACTGCGCCTGTCCGCCCTCGCGATGCGGCGGTACCACCAGTAAACGCGCGGTTTTGTTGGCAGTTTTGGCACCATAAAACTTGCGGATAATGTGCAGGCAGCAATCCAAAGCAGCGGCAGTTCCGGCAGAAGTAATGATGTTGCCGTCTTCCACATAAATTGAATTCACATCTAATTTCACTTTAGGAAAACGACGGCTGAAATCGGCCTCACCCTTCCAATGCGTTGCCGCTTTTTTGCCGTCGAGCAAACCGGCATACGCCAAGGCATACGCGCCGTAACACAGGCCGACAATATACGCGCCGCGCTGATAGGCCGTCTGAAGCGCGCTGATTAATTCGGGCACAGGCTGCGTTTGTTCATCTTTCCAACCCGGCACCACCACAATATCGCATTGCGCCATCAAGCCCAAACCGCCATCAATCGACGGCTGCATAATCTGATTGTGCAACGGTTTGCCTGTGGGCGTAACAATTTTCACCTCAAACAAACCGTCTTCCGCCGCATCTTGAAACGCCATATACGGCACGGAAAAATGAAACGGGTTCACTTCGGGATAAAGCAACAAGGCGATTTTCAGCATAATGTGATTCTTTGATTAAGATTGACCCGATTGTTATGTTTTTTGAACTGAATGTCAATTTTCAGACGGCCTTATGCTGCGTACAATGCGTTTCATCGATTCAATCATCACGTTTAAGGAAGAAAATCATGAAACCGAATACCCTGTTTACCGCCGTATTGGCTGCTTCCGCTCTGTTTGCTGCTGCGCCTGCCATAGCCGAAGTGAGCTATCAGCATATCCGCAACGCTACCGCCAAAATCAATTACGGCGGCACCACTTTTTTGGTTGACCCGTATCTTGCGCCTAAAGGTGCGTATGCCGGTTTTGCAGGCACGGTAAACAGCCAATTGCGTCATCCTTTGAATGCCTTGCCGCAATCCATCGCCGACATCATCAAAGGCGTGGATGCGATTGTTGTCACCCACACTCATGACGACCACTGGGACGAAGCGGCGCAAAAAATGCTGCCGAAAGATTTACCGGTGTTCGTGCAAAACGCCAACGATGCCAAAATCATCCGCAGCCAAAGCTTTAAAGATGTGCGTGTCGTCGGTCAAAACACCGAGTTTAAAAATGTGCGCTTGAGCAAAACCGGCGGTCAACACGGCAGCGATGAAATGTATGCCAACCCACAATTAGCAGAAATGCTGGGGGATGCGATGGGTGTTGTGTTCCAAGCGCAAGGCGAGAAAAGCCTGTATGTGATCGGCGATACTTTGTGGAACTACCATGTTGATCATGCTTTGGCGCAATACAAACCTGAAATCATCGTGATGAACACCGGCCTTGCGCGTATGCCGCAATTTAAAGAAGGCATCATCATGGGCACTGAAGATGTGGGCAAAGCCTACCGCGTCGCACCGAATGCAGACATCATCACCGTGCATATGGATGCGGTAAACCATGCTACCATCAGCAGCGATGATATGCGCAAATATGTGAAAGCCAACCGCTTAGGTTCACGTGTGCATGTGCCGAGCAATGGCCAAGTGTTGATGTGGGGTACTGTTAGTTTTTGCACCGGAACATCAAACCAATAAAAAAGGCTGAAATCCTGAAAAGACGTGGATTTCGGCCTTTTTTGCGTCTAAAAAA
>NZ_PDBT02000040.1:0-22044 GCF_002551535.2 Neisseria sp. N95_16 | reverse complement strand
AAACTTTTGCTCTGAAATTTTGCTGAACTTTTGATACTTATTTTTTAGTTTCATATTAGGAGCTTATCAGGTTTTTTGATGATTTTGCTTCCTAAGCCCCTAAATATATATTGAGACCTTTGCAAAACACTAGATTTGAGTACAGTTCAAAGTTATAGCAGCACAGAAAGCGCAGACATATCATCAAGATAGGCAAGCTTTCGAGCAGCGCACAACGAAGAAATGTACCAAAGATGGGGATTTTGCGAAGGTCTCATATTGCCTGTAAAACACTATATAAATGACGGTATTTTTCAGATGGCCTTTCCATCAAATTGAAAATCAGCTCCGACATTACCTTTAAATAATCTTCGCTCAAGCTTTTACCTTAAACAGCAATAAAATGCCGTCTGAAACACATTCCTTTCAGACGGCATTTTATTTATCAGCTATAAATCTTAGCACCCTTTTGTACAAATTCCACCGCTTTTTCCGCCATGCCTTTTTGCGCAGCGGCATAATCACGCACTTCCTGCGTGATTTTCATTGAGCAGAATTTTGGCCCACACATTGAGCAGAAATGGGCGATTTTCGCGCCTTCGGCAGGCAAAGTGGCATCGTGGTAGCTTTCAGCACGTTCGGGGTCGAGGCTCAGGCGGAACTGGTCGCGCCAGCGGAATTCAAAACGGGCTTTGGATAAGGCATTATCCCGAACTTGTGCACCCGGCCAGCCTTTAGCCAAATCGGCGGCATGGGCAGCAAGTTTGTAAGTAATGATGCCGGTGCGCACGTCTTCTTTGTCCGGCAAGCCCAAATGCTCTTTCGGGGTAACGTAACACAGCATGGCCGTGCCGTACCAGCCGATATTGGCCGCGCCGATGCCGGAGGTGATGTGGTCGTAAGCTGGAGCGATGTCGGTGACCAACGGGCCTAAGGTGTAAAACGGTGCTTCAAAACAATGCTGCAATTCTTCGGTCATGTTTTGTTTCACGCGTTGTAACGGCACATGGCCGGGGCCTTCAATCATCACCTGCACATCATGTTCCCATGCTTTGGCCGTCAATTCACCCAGTGTGTGCAATTCGCCGAACTGCGCCGCATCGTTGGAATCGGCCACGCAGCCCGGGCGCAAGCCGTCGCCTAAGCTGAACGACACGTCATACGCCTTCATGATTTCGCAAATTTCGTCAAAATGCGTGTAAAGGAAGTTTTCCTGATGATGCGCCAAGCACCATTTCGCCATAATCGAGCCGCCGCGCGACACAATACCAGTAAGACGGTCGGCAGTCAGCGGCACATAGCGCAGCAGTACACCGGCATGAATGGTGAAATAATCTACCCCCTGCTCGGCCTGCTCAATCAAGGTATCGCGGAACAAATCCCAAGTTAAATCTTCGGCAATGCCGCCGGTTTTCTCCAAAGCCTGATAAATCGGCACAGTACCAATCGGCACGGGCGCATTGCGGATAATCCATTCGCGCGTTTCGTGAATATGCGCACCGGTGGACAAATCCATAATCGTATCCGCACCCCAGCGCAGCGCCCACACCATTTTTTCCACTTCTTCGGTCAGGCTGGACGTTACCGCCGAATTACCCAAATTGCCATTGATTTTGACGCGGAAATTGCGGCCGATAATCATTGGTTCCAATTCGGGGTGGTTGATGTTGGCCGGAATGATGGCGCGGCCGGCGGCGATCTCTTGACGCACAAATTCAGGCGTAATTTGGTCAGGATGGGTTGGCAGATTGGCGCCGAAACTTTCGCCGGGGTGTTGCTTGATTAATTTGGCGTACTCAGGCCGTCTGAATAATTCGTCCATCTTCATGCGCTCGCGCAAAGCAACAAACTCCATTTCCGGCGTGATGATGCCTTGGCGCGCATAGTGCATTTGCGTGACATTTTTACCGGCTTTGGCGCGGCGCGGCTGGGTAATTTGATTGAAACGCAGATGCGCGGTTTGCGGATCATGGGCTCGTTCCAAGCCATATTCGCTGGATAAGCCGCTCAAGATTTCCGTGTCGCCGCGTTCGTCCAGCCATGCGCTACGGATATGAGGCAAGCCTTGTTTCAAATCGATTTTAGCGGTCGGGTCGCCGTATGCGCCGCTGGTATCGTACACCGGAATCGGCGGATTCGGCTCACGGCCGCGGTCGCTCACAGTATCATCTTGACGGATTTCCCGCAAAGGCACGCGGATGTCGGCGCGGCTGCCGGAAAGATAGACTTTGTCGGAATTGGGATAGGCAAACTGAATGCCCAAATCATGGGAAAGCTGGTCGAGTTGGGCGGCTTCGTTGCCGTTGGTTTTGAGTGCCATAAAAAGTGCTCCTGTTTCTCGTTTATCAGAATAAAACGAAACAGGAGCGGTGTTTGGGCTTTCAGACGGCCTGATGGATAAAATCAGGCCGTCTGAACAATAAACTCGCTGAAACTCCCCACGCAGGTATTATCCTGATCGGGTGGTATAAGGGTAATTCTCAGCTGCGCATGGCGCAGCACCCCTGTTTCGGTTAAGGAAAATTAAATCATAAACTGCAAATATTGTAAATCCTGATTTGCGTGAGTTCCCATCCTTTCTCAAAAAGATACAGGCCGTCTGAAAATTTTTCAGACGGCCTGTTGAATTAAATTCAATGCTTAAACCAAGTTCGCCAGCATCCATTGCACATAGCGGCTCACACCTTCTTTGACATCAAAGAAAGATTCATTATAGCCGGCTGCACGCAGCTTGCTGATGTCGGCTTGGGTAAAGCTTTGGTATTTGCCTTTTAATGCGTCGGGGAACGGGATGTAGCGAATCAGTTCTTCTTTGACCAATTCTTCCAAGCTCATTTCCGGCTTGCCTTCGGCGGAGCGACAGGCGTTGACAGTGGCGGCGGCCAAGTCGTTAAATTGCTGGCTGCGGCCGGTGCCTAAGTTGAAAATGCCGGATAATTCAGGATTATCGAAGAAGAACAGGTTTACTTTGGCCACGTCTTCCACGCTGACGAAATCGCGGGCTTGCTCGCCATTGCCGTAGCCGTCGTTGGCGCCGAACAGGTTCACGTAGCCGTTTTCACGGTATTGGTTGAAGTGATGGAATGCCACCGAAGCCATGCGGCCTTTGTGTTGCTCCATTTGGCCGTAAACATTGAAATAGCGGAAACCCACCACTTGCGCAGTCAAGCCTTCTTCCATGCGGCGGCGCAATACTTGGTCGAACAGGAATTTTGAATAGCCGTACACATTCAGCGGCTTTTCCAATTCGCGCTCTTCGCGGAAAATCTCGCCCTTACCGTACACCGCCGCGCTAGACGCATACAGCAACGGAATGCGCTCATCTTGGCACCAATCGAGCAAATCCAGCGTGTATTGATAGTTGTTGTCCATCATATACAGGCCGTCGTGATTCATGGTATCGGAACACGCGCCTTGGTGGAATACGGCTTGAATGTCGTCGTAAGGCAGGGCATGTTCGCGCACTTGGCGGATGAATTCGTGTTTGTCGAGATAATGGCTGATTTCACATTCGGCCAGATTTTTGAATTTTTCACCGCGCGTCAGGTTATCCACTGCCACGATGTCGGTGATGCCGCGTGCATTCAGCGCTTTGACGATGTTACTGCCGATAAAGCCGGCAGCACCGGTTACGATGATGGTCATAACAATTCCTTTTGTTTTTCAGACGGCCTATTCAACCAAGGCCGTCTGAATCGTTGAATATTCAATGTCTATTGGTCGGCCAATGCGGCTTGTAACTCATCAAACGAGCAAACCGCCGTACCCAATTTCGCTACCACCACACCGGCGGCGGTATTGGCCAAATGCATGGATTCGGGCATGGTGAAACCGGCGGCCATTGCCAAGCCCATACCGGCAATCACCGTATCGCCCGCGCCGGACACGTCATACACTTCCTGCGCACGCGTCGGCTGGTACACCGCTTCGCCGTCGTTAAACAGCGTCATGCCCTCTTCGCTGCGGGTCAGCAAAATGGCGGTTAAATCGAGATGGCGGCGCAGGTGTTGTGCTTTGTCTGTCAGCTCGTCTTCGTTGCGCCAGCTGCCGACCACTTCTTTCAATTCACTGCGGTTGGGCGTAATCAAGGTCGCACCGGCGTATTTTTCGTAATCGTCGCCTTTCGGGTCAATCAACACGATTTTGCCCGCCTGTTTCGCCCAATCAATCATGTCGGCGATGTGGGTCAGGCCACCTTTGCCGTAATCGGAAAAAATCACCGCATCGTAATCGGGCAACACTTCTTGATAACGTGTTTTAACTTGCTCCAGTACTTCGTGATGCGGCAATTCTTCAAAATCCAGACGAATCAATTGCTGATTGCGGGCGACCACGCGCAATTTCACCGTGGTGGCGATTTGTTCGTCGCGCATTAAGTAAGATTCCACGCCGTCTTGCTGCATCAGCTTATCGAGAGAATCGGCGGCTTCATCATGACCGGTAACCGACAATAATCCGGCCTTGCCGCCCAAAGAAGCAATATTGCGCGCCACATTGGCCGCCCCGCCCGCGCGTTGGTCGATTTGGTTGATTTTAGCCACCGGCACAGGCGCTTCAGGCGAAATGCGCGATACGTCGCCGAACCAATAGCGGTCGAGCATAACATCGCCCACCACCAACACACGCGCTTGGGCGAAACGCTGCTGTACATCTGCTGCTTGGAATTTTTGTACCATATTGAATCAATTCCTGATTTGAGTATGCTGCTTGATGACGTGAATCGGTTTTTCGTTCACGCCGATATGGTTATTTTTTCAATTTAATGATTTATGTTTATAACCAATCTTAAGGCCGTCTTAAATTATTCCGCCGGATTGGCCACGCGGTTTACTTCGCGCAACACGGCAATCGGGTCAGCCGCTTGCGTGACCGGACGCCCCATCACCAGATAAGTCGAACCGGCGGCTAAGGCTTGAGCTGGGGTCATGATGCGGCGTTGGTCGTCGTTGTTGCCGGCAATATCCAAGCGGATGCCCGGCGTGACCAACACAAAATCTTCGCCCAACTCACGGCGCAGCGGCGTGGCTTCCAAAGGCGAGCAGACCACGCCATCCAAGCCCGAGCTTTGGGTTAATTTTGCCAAACGCAATACTTGCTGCTCCGGCTCGATGTCCAAGCCGATTTCCGTCATGTCGCTTTGTTCCATGCTGGTCAATACGGTTACACCAATCAACAAAGGTTTTTGCGCATGATTGGCAATGGCTTCTGCTGCAGCTTCCATCATGCGGCGGCCACCCGAAGCGTGCAAATCAACCATCCACACGCCCATATCGGCCGCCACGCGGCAGGCTTGGGCAACGGTATTCGGAATATCGTGGTATTTCAAATCCAAAAATAATTTAAAGCCTTGGTTAATCAGTTTTTCCGCCAACGGGCGGCCGGTTGCGGTAAACAATTCTTTGCCGATTTTGATTTGGCACAAGCTCGGGTCGAGCGTGCGCACAAAATTCAGCGTATCGGCTTCGTTGGCAAAATCCAAAGCCACAATCACCGGCGTGCGGGTTCGCGGCAGGTGAAAATCAGTGATTAACGGGTTCATTATGATTCCTATCAAAGCAAGCCGCGCGGCAACATCCGCAGCGGCCTTTATCATCAGTTCATCTGGATTTTAACAGTTTTTCCATACAAAAAGGCCGTCTGAAAGAAATTTTTCAGACGGCCTTTTTATCTTTTCATGGGTGCAAAATTATTTACCCAATGCAGTCAACACTTGCTCTTTCACTGCTTCAACAGCTTGCGTGCCGTCAACTTTAATGTATTTCGGTGCGTGTTCGCCTTCCAATTTGCTGTAGAAACCCACCAGCACTTCGGTTTGCTCGTGATACACGTCCAAGCGTTTTTTCACGGTTTCTTCTTTGTCGTCATCACGTTGGATCAAATCTTCGCCGGTTACGTCGTCTTTGCCTTCAGCTTTCGGCGGATTGTAAGAAACGTGGTAAGTGCGGCCTGATGGCAAATGCACGCGGCGGCCGCTCATGCGGTCAACAATCACGCTGTCGGGTACATCGATTTCGACTACCGCGTCTAAATCCACACCGGCCTCAACCATGGCTTCGGCTTGCGCCAAAGTGCGTGGAAAACCGTCGAACAGGAAACCATCTTTGCAATCGTCTTGGGCGATGCGTTCTTTAACCATGCCGATGATGATGTCGTCGCGTACCAAGCCGCCTTCATCGATGATTTTTTTTGCTTCCAAGCCCAGCGGTGTGCCGGCTTTGATGGCCGCGCGCAACATGTCGCCGGTCGAGATTTGCGGAATGCCAAAAGCGGCGGTAATGAATTGCGCCTGTGTACCTTTACCTGCACCCGGTGCACCCAACAATAATACTTTCATGGTTTGTCCTCTGTTTGTGTTCATGATTTTTACATTACTATCATAATACTTTACACGCCGTCTGAAAAGGTTTGCGGCAAGCGCACGGTTTTTCAGACGGCCTGCTCATATTTATGCTTGAAACACCTGCAACACGCGTTCTAAATCTTCCTGCGTGTCCACACCGGCGGCCGGTGCGTGGTCGGTGACTTCCACCGCAATCGGGAAGCCGTACCACAATACGCGCAATTGTTCCAACGATTCAATGGTTTCCAGCGGTGACACGCTCATTTCGGCATAGCGTTGCAGGAAGCCGGCGCGGTAGGCGTAAATGCCGATGTGGCGCAAAACCGGTGTTTCCTGCGGCAATTCATGCAGATTTTCGCGCATGGTGTCGCGCGGGAACGGAATCGGTGCGCGGCTGAAATACATGGCATTGCGGTTTTTATCCAGCAACACTTTGACCACGTTCGGATTCATAAATTCATCAAAATCGTGCAATTCATGCGCGGCAGTGGCCATTTGCACATTGTTTTCCACCAACACTTCGGCGGTGCGGTTGATCAGTTCCGGCTCGATTAACGGCTCGTCGCCCTGCACATTCACCACGATCAAATGCTGCGGCAAATTCAGCTTTTTCACCGCTTCGGCTAAACGCGTGCTGCCGCTCTCATGCGTATCGGCCGTCATCACCACTTCCACGCCGTGCGCTTGGCAAGCCGCTTGAATGTCGGCGTGATCGGTAGCTACCACCACGCGCGCGGCATGACTTTTGGCGGCCTGCTCGGCCACGCGCACCACCATCGGTTTGCCGTGAATATCGGCCAACGCCTTACCCGGCAAGCGTGAAGACGACAAACGCGCCGGAATCAACACCACAAATTCGGTCATGCGTGCAATTCCTCTTCGGTCAATTCACGCGCTTCGTTTTGCAGCATAAACGGAATGCCGTCACGAATCGGATAAGCCAATTTCGCTTGGCGGCTCCACAATTCCTGCTTGTCTTGATGGTATTCGAGCGGGCCTTTGGTTACGGGGCAGACCAAGATGTCTAAGAATTTTTTTTCCATGGTTTCGGCTTTCTTTGGGAAAGTGGTTGGCGGTCGTCTGACGGGTTTGCTTCAATCTTCATCACACCGCTTGGCTGACGATTCGATATTCAGACGGCCTAATACAAAATCAGCTAAATCAGGCTCGATTATCGCACAAATAGGCAACACCCACACATGATTTAAAGCATCGGAATCAAGGCCGTCTGAAAGTTTCACCGCGTCTTTTTCGGTGATGAACACAAAATCAGCGCGTGGCAAATCCTGCGGCGTGATGGCGGCATGGTCGGGCAATGCGAAGGTTTGTTGCAACTCAATACCCAATGCACGCAAAGAATTAAAAAAGCGCTCGGGCTTGGCAATGCCTGCCGCAGCGGCGGCGCGGCTATTTTTCAGACGGCCTAAATCTAATTTTTCAGACGGCTGGTTCAAGCGGTAAATTTGGCCGCTTTCCACACGGCTGGCAAACATATGTTCAGACGGCCTAAAGGTCGGATTCTGCCCACCGCTGACCACCACCGCATCCACCGAAGCCAAGCGCGATAAAGGCTCGCGCAAGCCGCCGTGGGGCAGCAAATCCAAATTATCTCGCGCGCTATCGGCAAACGGAAACACCACAATTTCGATATCGCGCTGCAAAGCATAGTGTTGCAAACCGTCATCAGCCACAATGATTTGCACATGCGGATGAGCCGCCAACAACGCCCGCCCTGCCGCCACCCGACTGCTGCCGACCGCTACCGGCGCACCGGTTTGACGATACAGCAGCAAAGGCTCGTCACCGGCTTGCGCGGCGGTGCTGTTTGCAGTCAACACATGCACATTTTTTTCCGTCCGCCCATAACCGCGGCTGATGATGCCCACGTTTACCCCGCGCTGCTGCAAACCCGACACCAGCGCAGACACAATCGGCGTTTTACCCGCGCCACCCGCGTGAATATTGCCCACCACCGCCACCGGCACCTGCAATTTTTCGCTCGGCGTGCGCCCCGCCAAAAAATCCTGCCGCCGCTTGACCGCAATGCGGGCGAACACGGCCGACAAAGGCTTCAGCAACGCACGCAGCCACGGCTTGGGCTGTTGCCAATGTTGTTCAATAATTTGATGCAGCTTGGGCATTCAGACGGCCTTTGTGAACTGGGAACGATAATATAGCATTGAAAGGGAAAAGATATAAAGTTTACCCTCAATATAATCTGCTTTCAGACGGCCTTTTCTTCACAAGGCCGTCTGAAAGCATAGCTTGAATGCAACGAAAACCTTTATAATCCCCATTTTCCCCTAATCCCCAACACCCGCCATGTCCGATTTATTCACCGCTGCTTCCCTATCCGTTTCCGAACTCAACGCGCTGGCCAAAAACCTGCTGGAAGACCATCTTTCCGGTTTGTGGATTGCGGGCGAGGTGTCGAATCTCACGCGGGCGGCGAGCGGGCATTATTATTTTTCGCTGAAAGACAGCCGTGCGCAGGTGCGTTGTGCGATGTTTAAGGGGGCAGCGGTACGTTTGAGCCAGCCTTTGAAGGAAGGCGATCACATCGAAGTCAGCGGTAAAATCAGCATTTACGAAGCGCGCGGCGAATTTCAGATTACGATCAACGAAGTGCGCATGGTCGGTTTGGGGCGTTTGTATGAGGCTTATGAAAAGCTGAAAGCCAAATTGCAGCTTGAAGGCGTGTTCGATTTGGCACGCAAAAAACCGCTGCCACCTCATCCGCAAACCATTGGCATTGTCACCAGCTTGGCGGCGGCAGCTTTGCGTGATGTGGCGTCGACGCTGAAACGCCGTGCGCCGGAAATTCCGGTGATTATTTACCCGACCGCGGTGCAAGGTGCAGGCAGCGAATTGCAGATTGCCCAAGCGATTCAGACGGCCTCGGCGCGAGCGGAATGCGATGTGTTGATTGTGTGTCGCGGCGGCGGCAGCATTGAAGATTTGTGGGCGTTTAACGAAGAGCCAGTGGTGCGGGCGATTGAGCAATGCGCGATTCCGGTGGTCAGCGGTGTAGGCCATGAAACGGATTTCACGCTGGCGGATTTTGTGGCTGATGTGCGCGCGCCCACCCCAACCGGCGCGGCGGAATTGGTCAGCCCTAACCGTTTGGAATCGCTGCATAAATTGGCGCAGGCGCAAGGCCGTCTGAAAACGGTGTTGCAGCAGCGTTATTATGATGCCAGCCAGAAAGTGGATTGGCTGGCGCGGCAAATCCGCCATCCGCGCCAAAAATTAACCGAGCAGCGCGTGCAAGTGCAAGGCTTGGCGCAGCATTTGCGCTTTGCCATGCAGCAAAACCACCGCTACAACGCGCAACAATTGTCGCGCCAAACACAGGCTTTGCGCCATTTGCGTCCTGATGTTTCGCAGCCGAAACGTGAAGTGGCACAATTTCAGACGGCCTTAGCACAATCGTTTGCCATTTTGCTGAAACAACGCCGTCAAACCTTGGAAAAACAATCTGCGCTATTGGAAGCCGTGTCGCCGCAACACATTTTGGCACGCGGTTTTTCGGTGGTGAAAAACAGCCGCGGTCAAGTGGTGCAAAGTTCGGCCGGATTGAAACAAGGCCAAAAGCTGCATATTGTGTTTGCCGACGGTGAAACCGATGTGCGCGTCACCGGCGAAACGGCGCAGCCTGATTTGTTTGACTTTTCGTGAAGCCGCCGTCAGGCCGGTAAAAATACGAAAACCGCCGATACCTAAGCTCTTTGAGAGTTGCCATCATTTGAGAAACGGTATAAGGTATCCCTACATTCAATAACATGCATTCTTACGGAAAAATATGGAAAACATGGAAAGCCCCAACCCGGTTCCGCCACGCGCGTCTTTACGTCAGAACAGCATTTACCTTTTGCCCAATTCCTTCACGATTGCGGCGCTTTTCGCCGCGTTTTACGCCATCACCCAAGCCATGCACGGCCAATATGAAACGGCGGCGATTGCGGTGTTTATCGCCATGCTGCTCGATGGCATGGACGGCCGCGTCGCCCGCCTGACCAATTCGCAAAGTGCGTTCGGCGAGCAGCTCGACAGCTTGGCCGATATGGTCAGCTTCGGCGTGGCACCTGCCTTGATTGCCTATAAATGGCAGCTTTGGCAGTTCGGCAAAATCGGCTATTCGGTCGCCTTTATCTATTGCGCCTGCGCTGCTTTGCGTTTGGCTTTGTTCAACACCTTAATCGGCAAAGTGGACAAACGCTGGTTTATCGGCATTCCAAGCCCGACCGCCGCCGCACTGATTGTCGGCCTGATTTGGGTCAACCACAGCGTCGAGCGTTTCCCCGGCGTACATTGGTGGGCGCTGGGCATTACCCTGTTTGCCGGTTTGTCGATGATTGCGCAGATTCCGTTTTGGAGCTTTAAAGAAATCAATATCCGCCGCAAGGTGCCATTTATGGGCATGGTGCTGGCCGTGTTGATTTTGCTGCTGGTGACGTGGGAACCGTCGCTGGTGTTATTCTTATTCTTCTTCGGCTACAGCCTGTCGGGCTATATTCTGGCGGCGCGCCGTTGGTTGCGCAAACGCCGCCATAAAACCGCTTAATGTTCAATGGATAATCTTGATGTGATTCTCGCGCTGCTGGCTGGCGGCAGCGCGGCCGGTTTTTTGGCCGGTCTGTTTGGCGTCGGCGGCGGCACGATTATCGTGCCGATTGTTTTGTGGGTATTGCATTTGCAATATGGCGGCGAACACCCTTACGCCCAGCATTTGGCCATTGGTTCATCGTTTGCCGTGATGGTGTTTACCACTTTATCCAGCATGTATGCGCAACACAAAAAACGCGCTATCGGTTGGCCGACTGTCGGCAAAATGTCGCCCGGTATGATTGGCGGTGTGTTTATCGGCGCGGCTTCGGCCAAATTTATCCCCACTTACGGGCTGCAAATTTTCTTTATCGTATTCATCACGTTGATTGCCCTGCGCACACTGATGAACAGCAAAACCGTGCCTTCACGCCATCTGCCCGGTTTTGCCGGACTCAGCAGCGTAGGCGTGATTTTCGGCACGGCATCAAGCTGGGTTGGTGTGGGTGGCGGCTCGTTGTCGGTACCGTTTTTAATGTATTGCAATATGCCGGCACACCGCGCCATCGGCACTTCCAGCGGATTGGCGTGGCCGATTGCCGTAGCGGGCACAATCGGTTATTTGGCCGCAGGCTGGCAGATTGCCGATTTACCTGAAGGCTCGCTGGGCTTTGTTTATTTACCTGCGGTATTGATATTAAGCATTGCAACCATGTTGTTTGCCCCGCTGGGCGTGAAATTTTCGCACAAACTGCCTGCGGATAAATTGAAAAAAACTTTTGGTGTGTTGTTGCTGTTGATTGCACTGCGTATGTTGTGGAAGTTGTTATAAATGAAAGGCCGAGACCTTTGCAAAACCCTAGATTTGAGTACAGTTCAAAGTTGTAGCAGCGCAGAAAGCGAAGACATATCACAAAGATAGGCAAGCTTTCGAGCAGCACATAACGAAGAAATGTGCAAAGATGGGGAGTTTGCAAAGGTCTCAGGCCGTCTGAACGTTCAGACGGCCTTTGAACATCATGCCCAGTTTACCTAAAAAATACGGCCAAACGCCACACGGCCCACGCCGCCACCAGTAGTCCGGCGATTAAACGCACCTTGCGGTTTTGCAAAAAGCTTTTCAACTGCGCGGCAAAGAAACCCATTGCGAGCAAATTTGGCAGCGTACCTAATGCAAACGCCAGCATATACAGGCCGCCATGCCATGCGTTGCCGCTGCCTAAAGCATACAAAGACGCGCTGTACACCAAGCCGCAAGGCAGCCAGCCCCACAGCATGCCCACTGCGAAACACGCCGGAATCGAGCGGATGGGCAACAGCTTGTTCAAGACAGGATTTAAGCGCTTCCACACCGGCCGCCCCAACCCTTCGATCTTGGTCGCCACGCTGGAAATGCCCGCCAAATAAAGCCCCAGCAACAACAGCAACACATTGGCCGCAACATACAAAATATTTTGCAGCCAACGCGTTTCATCCAGCGAAATCCCAACTTGCCCAACCAAGCCTAAAATCAAACCAATCAACACATAGCTGCTCACGCGCCCCAAATTCAGCAAAATAATCAGCCCTGCCCGATTCAGATTGGGCGGCAGCTGCAACACAAATGCGCTGCTCAAGCCGCCGCACATGCCTGCGCAATGACCGCCGCCGAAAAAGCCGAGCAGAAAAAGGGTGAGCAAAGTGATTTCGTTGTTCATGGTAGGTTTGCGGGTAAAGTTTCAGATTGTTATTGTAGCAATAATGAAGGCTGGCCGCCTGCATTTGTAAAACAAGGTAATACAAGCCTTGCCCTGCTTGTATTTCGGCGCGTTTCGTATGATTATTGATTTATTCGGATAAACCGAATTTTTTAAACACATTTAAAGGAGTGGATTTATGGGTTTGTTCAGCTTTATTAAAAACGCAGGCGAAAAACTGTTTGGTAAAGACGAAAAAGAAGTGGCGGCACAAGCAGCTGCCAACGTCGATGATTTGAACACCAAAGCAGCGGCTGCTATTCAAACATACATCGAAAAACAAAACTTAGGCCTGACCGGCTTGGCCGTGGCTTTCGATGGCGCCAGCGGTAAAGTAACCTTGAGCGGCTCCGCCCCTTCACAAGAAGCAGCCGAAAAAGCCGTTTTGGCAGCGGGCAACGTGACCGGGGTTTCTGATGTCGACAACAACCTGCAATTCCCTGCCGAAGCAGCAGCACAATACCACGACGTAGTCAGCGGCGACACTTTGTCTGCCATCGCGAAAAAATATTACGGCGATGCCAACCAATACATGAAAATCTTTGAAGCCAACAAACCAATGTTGAGCCACCCTGATAAAATCTACGTGGGTCAGAAATTGCGTATTCCTGCGTAATAAATTGATTTGATGATAAAAGACCGTCTGAAATTTTCTTCAGACGGTCTTTTGTATGGCTATCTAGTCGTTTTGACATAGAAATAAAACAAGGCAACAACGGCCGCCACGTACACCCAACACATGAGTAAGTTGTAACGCTGTATCACATTATTTCTATTTTAAACAATTACATTATTGATGGTGTTGACGGAAATATGCCCATTCTTCCACCACACTGCCATCGGGTAAGTGGCATTCGCCATATTCATTGTCTCGCGCATCTTTTTTGATTACCGACTTGCCACCCTGCTTCACGCAAAATTCGGCAGCGGGATTAGCCATGCCGACTACCGGCGATTCAGGCTCGTTTTGTTGCGCGCAAGCGGCCAATGCAGCAGTGATAGCAGTCATCATTAAAACTTTCAACATTTTGTTTCCTTTTCATCATTTCAGGCAGGCCGTCTGAAAAACATAAAATCATTTAGGCAGCCTTATCCCACCCAACGCGGCACTTTTTGAAACAACTGATAAAAGTTGTCCGTGGTATACACAGCCACGTCTTCCACCGCTTCGCCACGCAGCTGGGCGATGAATTCAGCGGTATGGCGCACATAAGCCGGCTCGTTGCGTTTACCGCGTTTCGGCACCGGCGCAAGGAAAGGCGCATCGGTTTCCACCAGCATTCTGTCTTTCGGTACATATTTTGCCGCTTCCTGAATCTGCGACGCGTTTTTAAAGGTTACAATCCCGGAAAACGAAATATACAGCCCCAAATCCAATGCACCTTTGGCAAAGGCCACGTCTTCGGTGAAGCAATGAATCACGCCGGAATGGGTTTGGCATTCTTTCAACATACGCAGCGTATCTTCGCCGGCATCGCGGGTATGCACGATTACCGGCAGACCGGTTTCATTTGCCGCTTGAATATGATCGGCAAAACGCTGATGCTGCCAAGCCAAATCGCCTTTGCACCAGTGGTAATCCAAACCGGTTTCCCCAATGCCGACCACTTTCGGATGCTGCGCCTGCGCCACCATTTCGGCCACGGTAAATTCTTCCGCTTCTTCGCTGTCGGGATGCACGCCGATGGTGCAGTAAATCTGCTCGTGCGCTTGAGCGATGGCAAACACTTCATCAAAGCTTTGCTTGCTCACGCTGATGGCGAGCGCTTGCTTGACTTCGTTTTCCGTCATATTAGCCAACACTTCCGGCAAACGGTCGGCCAAGCCTTCAAAATTCAGATGACAATGTGAATCAATAAGTTGCATAAATAAATCGGCTTAAATTAAAGGGTAAACGTGGCGCGGTCGCTGCGCAATGCATTGCCCAGCTCGCCTTCAATAATGGATTTGGTTTGTAGGCAGTTTTCGTGTGATGAAAACGCCAAACCAATGCCTTTCGGGCGGTTGGCCGATGTGCGCGCCGGATTAATCCATGCCACTTTGGTCGGCAAATAGAGCTTGGGATGCTCGCCGATTTCTACCGCCAACAAGATGTCTTCGCCCAGCGAAAACACATCATCGGTCGGCACAAACAGACCACCATGTTCAAAAAACGGCATATAGCAATTGTAAAGCGTGGTTTTTTCTTTTAATTTCAAAGCCATCATCTTGGCTGGAATTTCTTTAGTGCTCATCGGGCGACCTTATTTATTTTGCCAAAAATTGAGATATTCAATCAGGAGATATTCAAGCTGCATTTTAACACTCAAGGTATGATGTCCGTAAGGGCTGAGTTGATTCAGACGGCCTGTGAGTGCAAATAAGCGGTGTGGTTCGGTTTTGGCGGCAACAGCTACCGATTGCGCCGCAAAATCGGGATAATAAAGCGGCGGCATGTTTTGCTGCCCCAAGCCGACATCAATCAACCATTTTTGCAGCCAATCAATGACCACGGCCAGCGGCTGTTTTTGTTTGTCGAACGCCGCCGCATAATCCAGCATCGCCAGCAAACGCGGGGCAGCGAGTATGTTCAACAACTCTTGGCGCGAATCATCCAGCTCAGGTGCAGCATCAAATAAAGGCGCACCACTGTGAAATGCCAGCAACGAAGCCGCATTATCCACACCCTGCCCTTGCAGATAAGCCAAAGCCTCATCACGGCTCGGCGCGGGCAACACCATTTGCCGACAGCGGCTTTTAATCGTCGGCAACAGCTTATCCCGCGCGTGTGTCACCAGCAAAAAAATCACATGCTGTGGCGGCTCTTCCAAGGCTTTAAGCAAACCATTAGCCGCCTGCACATTCATGCTTTCAGCCGGATGCACCAATACCACGCGCCGCCCACCGCGCACTGCAGTAAGATAAATATTTTCGACAATATCGCGCACGGCATCGATTTTAATCTGCAACAATTTTCGCCCCACGCTGCCATCATCCGGCAATTCGGGCGTGAGTTCGTAAAAATCGGGGTGGCTGTTTTGCGAAAACAAATGACACGAAGTGCATTCACCACAAGGCTGATGGTTTTCAGACGGCCTTTCACACAGCAACGCCTGCGCCACATAACGCGCAAACGCCGTTTTACCGGTGTTTTCCTTACCGGTAAACAACCACGCATTGGGCTGGTTTTGCCAATGCGCGGCAAGCTGCTGCCATTCTTGCTGGTGCCACGGATAAATCATGCGCTTGAAAATCGGGTTGAAATAAGCGTTTATTATACAGATAAACAAGAAAGGCCGTCTGAAAATTCAGACGGCCTTTAGGATGGTTGATTAACTACCCTTTTTCAAAATAAACCTTGGTTCGCGTTTAATCAAATAAACCAGCAGCAACACATTACCCAGCGCCACAATCAGATACAGCAAAGTAATGCTTTCAAACAACATCAGCAAGACCGCGCTGAGAATCGCCGCCGTTACCATGAAAATACCGTTGACGATATTGTTGGCCGCCACGGCGTGTGCACGGAAGGTTTCGCTGGAGGCCGTCTGAAGCCATGTATAGAGCGGCACGGAAAAGAAGCCGCCGAAAAAGCCGAGGGCCGTCATGGTCAGCATCACCGGATAAGCATTGGCTTGCGACAAAAACCACATAATGCCGTTCAATTCAGCAAAACGTTGCCCGTGCGTGAGCCACACCAGCAGCAAGCCGCTCACTGTCAAACCAATGGCGCCGACGGTGACCAGCCCCAAGCGCAAATGTTCGTGGCTGAGTTTGGCGCACAATACCGAGCCGATGGCGATGCCGATGGAAAACAAGGCCAGCATCAGGTTAAACACATTATCGTTGCCACCCAGATGGATTTGGGTGAAGGTCGGCAATTGGGTGGTGTAGACCGAGCCGACAAACCAAAACCACGAAATGCCGATAATGGCAGTGAACACAGACTTTTGCGCCACAGTTTCGCGCATTAAATCCATCGTGCCTTTGACGATGTTGAGCTCGATTTTGGTATCCGGCGCTTTGGCGGGCACCGACGGCATAAACAGGCTGGTCAAGGTGCCGCAAATCGCCACCACCATTACCACCATGCCAACGATATGCGGCGGAATACCTGCCAATGATGTGCCCAAAATCTGGCCGAACAAAATAGCGATAAATGTACCCGATTCAATCAGGCTATTGCCCATCATTAATTCTTTATCATTCAGATAATCAGGTAAAATGGCGTATTTCAACGGGCCGAACAAAGTTGATTGTGTGCCCATGCAAAACAGGCAAAACAGCAACAGCGGCGCGGATTGAATGTAAAAACCATACGCGGCCACACTCATGACGATGATTTCCAACAGCTTAATCCAGCGCGCCAACACGGCTTTATCGAAGCGGTTGCTCAACTGGCCGGACAAAGCGGAAAACAGGAAATACGGCAAGATAAACAGCAACGCGCCCAGATTCAGCATTTGGCTGGCCGGAATCCATTCGTTGCCGCCCAAGCCGTAGAAGCTGATCATCACAAACAGCGCGGTTTTGAACACATTGTCGTTAAACGCGCCGAGAAACTGCGTGCCAAATAAAGGCGCAAAGCGGCGGCTGGTTTTGAAATTCAAATAATCTTTTTTTACGCTCATTTGGTGTCGTCTTTAGCGGAATCTTGTTCTTTTTCCAGCAGTTTGTCGGTGGAATCATCGTCCATCAAAATGCGGTGTGCCGGTCCTTCCAAATCGTCAAACTGGCCGTGTTTGCCCGACCACCAGAAAAAATAGCCGATGATAAAGGCCAAAATGATGCTGATCGGCACCAAAATAAACATACTTTCCATTACATCATCCCTGTTAAATCGTTTAAAACCAGCATTTGGCCGGATAAGGTCAGGTATTCGTTGCGGATGGTGCCGATGTTGGCGTCACCAGCAAAGAGTTCGACGCGGTCTTTTTCCACGCGCCAAAACAGCGGTTCGGCCACTTCCTGCCAAGGTTGCAAGGCAGCAACTGCCGCTTGGTCGCTGGGTGTTTCTTCGCTTTGCAGCTTAACGGCAAACTGCCCGCTCTGCGGCTGCGCTTCGGATTCGTCATCAGCCAGCATGATGAAAAAGCCCAGATGCTCGCCTTGTTGAGTATGAATACTGAAATAATGCATGGTTTGTCTTTAAATCATATAAATAAAAGGCCGTCTGAAAAGCAAATCAATGTCCTCTGCCCTGACTCTTTCAAACGGCCTCCTATCTTAGCATCTTTTTGCGGATCACAGTTTGCCATTACCTGCTCTTCAATGAAGCAAACTACCTGAGCCACATCAAGATAGTCGCCCGGCAGCATTGACTTTTTATATCGAATAGACTAGCCTTTGAATGTTTTTATTAACCTGTTTCAGACGCTCTCCCCACATTTTGGCAATCATGCCACAGGCCGTCTGCAAACCTTTAGGAGCCTACAGATGTCTCAAAAATTGATTTTGGTTTTAAACTGCGGCAGTTCATCGTTAAAAGGTGCTGTTTTGGATAACGACAGCGGCGACGTGTTGCTGAGCTGCTTGGCTGAAAAGCTGGGCTTGCCTGATGCCTACATCACCTTCAAATTCAACGGCGAAAAACACAAAGTTGAATTGGCTGCCAACCCGAACCACACCGGCGCAGTGGAAGCCTTGATGGAAGAATTGAAATCACACGGCTTCGACAGCCAAATCGCTGCTATCGGCCACCGCATCGTCAGCGGCGGCGAAGAGTACAGCGAATCTACTTTGATTACCGAAGATGTGATTGCCGGTATCGAAAAATGCATCCCATTGGCACCTTTGCACAACCCTGCCAACCTGCTGGGCGTGCGTGCCGCGCAAAACATTTTCAAAGGCCTGCCAAATGTGGCCGTATTTGACACCGCGTTCCACCAAACTATGCCGGATCGCGCTTACATGTATGCCGTACCGCGCGAGTTGTACAGCAAATACGGTCTGCGCCGCTATGGTTTCCACGGCACCAGCTACCGCTATGTGTCTGACGAAGCCGCCCGCTTCTTGGGTAAAGACAAAAACGATTTGCGCATGGTGATTGCCCACTTGGGTAACGGCGCATCGATTGCCGCCATCGCCAACGGCGTATGCCAAGACACCAGCATGGGCTTGACCCCGCTAGAAGGCTTGGTAATGGGTACGCGCTCAGGCGACGTTGACCCAGCGGTATTCGGTTTCTTGGCTGAAAACGCCAACATGACCATCGCGCAAGTGACCGATATGCTGAACAAAAAATCAGGCTTGCTGGGCTTGTCTGAATTGTCGAGCGACTGCCGCACCATCGAAGAAGAAGCAGCCAACGGCCACTCTGGCGCAGTATTGGCGCTGGAAGTGTTCTGCTACCGCTTAGCGAAATACATCGGCAGCATGGCAGTTGCCGCAGGCGGTTTGGACGTATTGGCCTTTACCGGCGGTATCGGTGAAAACTCTGAATTGATCCGCAGCAAAGTATTGGGCTACTTGGGCTTCTTGGGCTTGAATGTCGATCAAGATGCCAACTTGGCAGCCCGCTTCGGCAATGCCGGTGTGATTACCACTGCCGACAGCAAAGCCGTTGCTGTGGTGATTCCAACCAACGAAGAATTGATGATTGCACACGACACCGCACGCTTGAGCGGCCTGTAATTCATCCGAAAAAAAAGCCCTGTTGATTGCAACAGGGCTTTTTTGTATTTGTCTTAACCAGTTCAGCAAAAAAGTGGCCGTCTTTCAAGCAGGTGTGATACAGACTTCATCACCAGCTTTTCAGACGGCCTTTGCGTTTTCCGTAATAGTTTTTGGGAGATAATCGGATTTTTAAATCCTGTTGTTGTTTTGATTTGGTAAGATTCGTGTTACTTTTTTTATTCTGTAGATGTCACCACCATCCGAAGATGGTGATGACGTTTTCCCGCAATTTTATTGCTGAGTGTTACAACGGTTTCCCGTTTTATTACTTCCGCGTAATATGTTTGCTTTTTTCATGAAGAAACCCAACAGATTGCCGTTATTTTCTTGCGCACCGTTTTGTTTCTTACTAACTATCAAGCAAAGTTCGTGCCAAAAATTTGAAAATCGCGCTTTAAATTTATAATATATTGTTTAAAATATAAAAATATACCAAAACACCCATATATCATTTGATATCCATATTACCCGATGGCACACCATTTCGGCAATATGCCTTTTTTTGTCATCTTTTGGTGATTCTCGGCAGGTATGATGTTACTTTTTTTGGCACATGACAGAATTTGTCACTTTTAATAGTTATTTCCAATAAGATAAAAATAAGCAATACGCTGCCATCAAATCTTGACTTAGGCCGTCTGAAATTTTCTAAGCAACTGATTAAGCAAAGAAATTTCACCTGAAAATGATTTTGCTTTGTTCGATTCCCAACCCCATAAACAAGGCCGTCTGAAAGTCATTTGCTTTCAGACGGCCTCAAACTTATCCCACTATCCCAACCATTGCGACACCACATAAATCACCAGCCCGACCAAGCCGCCGACCAGTGTGCCGTTGATGCGGATATACTGCAAATCCTTGCCAACGCTGAGCTCAAGTTTTTCCACCATTTGCGCGCTATCCCAGCTTTTCACTTTATCCGCCACAAATTGCGCGGCCTGTTCTTTATAGCGCATAACGAAATCGCGCACCATCAGCGACAGGCGCACATCGACCCTGCGCATAAACTGCGGATAGGCTTCGGCCTGTGTCAGCATATGATCAAGCAGCTTTTGTAATTGTGCGGCGCACAACGAATCGGTTTTGGCCACATCATTTTCTGCCCAGTTTTGCAGCCCTTTCCAGAAACTTTCCAAGCTGTTTTGCAAGGCCGGCGATTCGGCAATCTGCATTTTGGCCGCTTCCAAACGGCGGTGCCACAAGCGCGAAGTTTGCAGCCGCTCGATAATGGCATCGTATTGCTCGTCAAAACGGCGGCGCATGGCGTTGTCGTCGCCCTGCATGGCCGCGGCCAAATAACCATCCGCCCAATCCAAAGCTTTGGCAGCCGCCCAATCGTCCACTTTCTCCACCACCGTCGATTTCAGCGCGGCTTTGAATTTATCCCATGTACTCGGCGCATCGCTTTCGATTTTGGCCGCCCACTCGCGCAGGTTTTGCTCCAGCATTTCGCGCGTTTCTGGATTTTTCAGCCGGCGGCGTAATTGTTTTAACAAGCCGTAATAAAGGGTTTCATGCAGGCCGTGTGCTTTAAGCAGAATCAGGCCGTCTGAAAGCGTTTTGGCAATTTTTTCGCCGTCGTATTGCTGCGCCAACATCATGCCGGAAAAGCGCGCCACTTGCTCGGGCTTAGCGATGTTCAGCAACAGCGGAATCTGCTTGGCCGCCCACGGCAGCCATTGGCTGCGCACCGATTCGCTCGCCAGCCAACCGAGTAGTTTGTCACTCGGCTGCGCCTGATACACCCTGAGCGCAATCGGTTTGCCCTGCAAAAAGTTGTTTTCGATAAACCGCCCCAACTCATCGGCAATCCGCGCCTGATTGCGCGGCAAAATGGCGGTATGCGGAATCGGCAAGCCCAAAGGCCGTCTGAACAGCGCAGTCACGGCAAACCAATCGGCCAGTGCACCCACCATCGCCGCTTCGGAAAAGGCTTTCACATACGCCAGCCAAGGATAATGCTTGAGATACAGCGTGGACAACACAAACAATACACAAGCAACCAGCAGCAAGCCGGTTGCCCAACGGCGGCTGCGACGCAACCGCGCCTTGGCCTGCGCCAAGCGCACTTCTGCCGATAATGTGTGCATAATGTTCCTTTATGTGGCAACCAATAATGAAATTATAACGCAGGCCGTCTGAAACCGCTTGCCCTCATTTGCTTAATTTTTAGGCATGGTATTTTTATGTTGAGATTTCATCAAGATAGATGAGTTATCAACAGAATGCACACAATGCTTGCCAGCGATACTGTGATCAAACACAATCCCTGCTTAAATTTTAAGCAGAATTATTTTTCGTTTATCTTTCAATAGCCAAGGCGATTTATACACAGGCTGCACACAGTTTTGATGATGGGAATTGTGTGTTTTTTATTTCAGACGGCCTTGTTTTCCATATTATTAATCTGCTTAAATTTTAAGCAATTTAATTTTTCATATATCTTTCAAAGCCCAAACCTACTTTTCCACAGCTTGCTGACAGCTTGTCTCAATATTCTGTCTATATCTTTTCTATGGCAAAAAGGCCCTTACATTCGCCTAACAAGTGCAATTTCCAATAACAGAAAAGGCCAGTATGCGGTAGTATACTGCCTTTCCTGACAAGAAAGATTGCAATATGGCCTACACACAACTGACCTCACACCAAAGATACTACATTTCCAGACATTACCGCAACCTACCCCTAAACCAAATCGCACAGAACATCGGTTGTCATCCCGCCACCGTCAGTCGGGAAATCAGACGGCATTCCGTCAACGGAACCTACTGTTACCGAAAAGCACAACAG
>NZ_PDBT02000003.1:0-65204 GCF_002551535.2 Neisseria sp. N95_16 | reverse complement strand
TTGGTACTGGTTTGGGGTTTGAGCAATCTGCCTCTTGCGGCTTTAAGTGCGCGGTAAATGGTGACGCGGCTGACTTGGTAGCGGCGTGCCAGGGAGGTGACGCTTTCCTTTTCCTGCGTGTAGGCCAGCCAAATGGCTTGGCGGTGGTGCGGGGTGAGACGGGTGTTTTTGTGCATGTTCATGTTTCAGTATTCTCCTGGAAATACTGTAAACAACGCTACTAGTTTCTACATTTATCGATCCGAAAGGTCGTATCGAGCATCTGCTCGAAGCGGTGGAACAGGCAGCCGCGCGCGGGGTCGATTGCGCTATTCTCGCAGATGACGTCGGCAGCAGCCGTTTTTTTAAAAGCGCGTGGTACAAGCGTTTGCGCCGTGCCGGCGTGCAAATCGACAAAGCGCTTCCCGTCGGCCTGCTGCGTACATTGTTTACGCGCACCGATTTGCGCAATCACCGCAAAATTATGGTGGTGGATGGCAAAATCGGTTATACCGGCAGCTTCAATCTGGTTGACCCGCGCCTGTTTAAGCGGCATTCGGGCGTCGGCGAATGGGTGGATGTGATGATGCGCTGCACGGGTTCGATGGTGTTGGAATTGTCGGCGGTGTTTTTTGCCGATCTGGCGGTGGAAGACGATGAAAACCTGCAAGGTATCCAGCAATATCTGACCGAACATCAAGACCGCATTCCGGCAATGCTGCCCGAAAAAATGAAACAGGGCAATATTGTGGCGCAAGTGATTCCCTCGGTGCCGGAACAGGGCGAGCATGTCATTTACGAAACCATCATCAGCGCCATTCATTCAGCCACGCGTCAAATCACCATTACCACACCTTATTTCGTGCCCGACGAACCGCTGCTGATGGCATTGACTGTTGCCGCCAAACGCGGTGTGGACGTGACGCTGATTGTGCCGGCCAAAGTCGATTCGCTGATGGTGCGTTACGCCTCGCGCGCATATTATCCGCTGCTGCTTTCCGCCGGCGTCAATCTGACGTTGTTTGACGGCGGCCTGCTGCATACCAAAACCATGACCATCGATGACGATTACGCCTTGTTTGGCACGGTCAATATGGATATGCGCAGTTTTTTCCTCAATCTGGAAATCAGTTTGGCGATTTACGATAAGGAAATGACCGCCAAAATTTATGCCTTGCAACAAAGCTATCTGGCTGACAGCCATTGCATTACGGTCAAGGGCTGGCAGCAGCGCTCCAAATGGTGGGTATTGGTAGAAAACACTGTGCGGCTGATGAGCCCGTTGTTGTGATGCGATGATCATGGCAAAATAATTTGACGTATTGCCAATGGCAAACATGCCGTCTGAAAAGCTTGGACTTTCAGACGGCATGTTTTTTATGAACAAGATTTATATATTCAAATCTTTAGATTGTTCAGAACGATTTCTCCAATTCGACAAACAGGCGGCTTTGCTTTTGTTCGGCCCATTTGTGCGTGCTGCGGGTGCGGCTGTGTTCGAATGTCAGACGCGGCATGATGCCGTGGTAGCTGATTTTCGGGTGAGCCAGCGAAGCGCTGAAAAAGGTTTCTTTATTGCGTTGGCGCTCGGGCGTGAAATCGGTGTTGAAGACACGGCCTTTGTAACGGCGGTCGGTATAGCCGGCGCGCAGGCGGCTGGCCAATCCGCCCAGCGTCGGCCATGCGGCAAACCAGCCGGCGCTCAGGCTGTGGCGCGTGTGGGCGGTGTGGTTGGTGCGGCCGTCGATTTGCGTGTGTTTCGGGCGGAACGTGCCGTTGCCGTAACCGGCGAATACCAAATCGTTTGCGCCCAACTGATAGGCCAGCGAACCGAAAAGCTGCGCATGGCGGCCGTCGTAGTAAGTAGACTTTTGTTGCGGGCGGTAGCTTTGGCGGTAGAGCTCGCCGGAGGCATAAGCCTGCAGACGCGGCGTGATGCGGTGGCTCCATGCCGTCTGAACGCCGACAGCATGCGCAAACATATTCATATTCAAAGTGTGTTCGTCGGTCGGTTTGTCGGCAAATTCATTGCTGCCGGCCAGCTGCGCCTGATAAAACGGCAACACGCTCAGGCTGCTGCGCGCATTTTGATAGTACCAACCCAAATAGCTGCGGCCGAATGCATGGTCATATTGCGATTTTTTGTCCAAATAATAGCTGGTGCCGCTGATGCGGTTGCGAAACGTCAGGTTGTGATTGCCTTTGAGCGGCGTATTTTTTTCCAATTCGGCATGATAATGGATGCCGGTGGCGTTTTCAGCCTGTTCGGTCGTGCAGCCCAGATAAGTGCAATAAGCCGGTGCAGCATTATTGATATTGCGGTCGTAAGAAACGCTCAAGCCGCCGTTGAGCTGCCAATCATCGGCTTCATCGATTTGCGCCCGATAACGTCGGATATTGTCGGCTACGGCCTCGGGCAGATTTGCGGTTTGCGCGGTTTGGGCAAACAGACGGTCGGATTCCTGCCATTGCTTGTCTTCAAACAATAAAGCAGCATAATCCAATGCGATGCGGGCGTCTTGCGGATGTTGGCGGTTCAGACGGCCATAAGTTTCCAGCGCTTGCGGATAATCGCCCTGATTGCGCGCCACCATGCTTTCAGCTCTGGCCAGCAAAACTTTGTCGGCCTGCGGCTGACGTCGGTAAACGGCGGTCAGCGCTTTCAAAAGTGGCGGATGGTTGCTGTTGACCGCCTGTTGCAACATCTCTTCCAATAAAGCAGGATTGCGTGCCAATTCTTCATCATTGACTTGACGGACATTTACCGCTTCATTGGGTGCGGCAGATGCGGCCGAATCTTGTTGCAGCGTTTCCAGCCATTGGTGTTGCTGAACCGATTCCGCCGCTTGTTCGCTGCGACGGTCGCCGGCGGGCAGGTCGGCCGCAAAGCTATGGGCTGTAGCCGCCAGTAGTGGAAATGCAAGGATTTGTGAAATATTCATCGGGCAAGTGTTAAAAAGTTATAAAAATCATTTGCAATTATAACGGGTTTTTTGGTATATTTGCTACATGTGAATAGAAATAGTTTCTATTCGAAACTTTCAAAGCCAACCATGTAATCAAATGTTGCCCGAAATACGTTTGGGCGGGAGAGTATATGACTATTTTATTTTTCAGACGGCCTGCAATCGCCTTGGCCGTAGCCGCTTCGCTGTCTGCTTGCGCCGGTGGCGGCAGTGTTTCAGAGCCTAAGGTTTTGGTGGAAATGCCGGTGTTGAAAAGCCTGGATACCAAGAGCGATAAAGTCAAAGCTCACAAAGATGATGCTGAATTTGAAACTATTGCAACCAATGGTGGCTCGGTACATAAATACAATGTGACTGAAAAGGTCAAGTCAAGCTGGAGTGACAGCTATTATGATAAAACAGACGAAGTGGTTGTCTATACCACTGCTGATGGCAAATCTTATCAGTTTAATCAATTCAATACTGCCATGCGTCCGGATTACTCTTCTCCGAGCAAAACTTATCCGACCAAGCAAGTGATGCAGCCGACTGAAGACGGCGGCAAAATTTTTGCCTGCTGCACGAACTCGCGTGTTGACCAGCCGGCAACTTATGTGAAAAGCAGCTATTTTGGCGCTTGGATGGATAAAAATGGCGTTGTTAGTTTGTTTAGCGGGGGTATTTTAGCTGAACAAGAGTATATGCAAGGTGGTGTTAAAGCTGGTGGTGTTAAAGGTAAGGCAACCTACGATGTTATTGGCTATCGTGTGAAAAACGGCGAAATTGTCAGCTCTTCTTATACGCCTAAAGATCCTTATGTGCAAGATTCTAAAGAACAAGTGTCACGGCTTACCGTGAACTTTAATACCGGTAAATTAGGCGGCACCATTATTGGCAATAGTGATTTTGGCGATAGTGTGACTTTTGATAATGTAAATGTTGAAGGTAATAAATTTCATGGTACTGCCAAGTCTGGTGGGGTATCTGGCAAAGTAAACGGTGCTTTCTATGGTAAGGTCTATAAGGGTTATTATGGTGACGCAATCCGTGAATATGCAGGCAAAGAAATTGGTGGCACAGTTAATTTCGGCAATAAAAATTTAGATACTGTTTTCGGCGGTTCGCGTACGCAGGTTGATACAACAACGGACAGTAAAGACTTGAACCCGGTTGTAGGTAAATAACAAACAAAACATTAATTATTAAGAAGGGATAATATGACAGTTCCATTCAAAATGGGTGTGGTATCGTTGCTGGTGTTGAATGCGTTTCCGACGGTGGTTTATGCAGCCGACGATGCCGTGAATTTAAACGCAATCGAAGTTCACGGCCGTCGCACTCCGGCGCCGAAATTGGGCGAGGTGAAAACCCGCCGCAGCCAAATGGACGAGAATCTGGTGCAGGATATCCGTGATATGGTGCGCTATGATCCGGCGGTCAGTGTGGTTGAGGGCGGTCGCGGCAATACCAACGGTTTTGCCATCCGCGGCGTCGATAAAGACCGCGTGGCGATTAATGTCGACGGTTTGGCTCAGGCTGAAAGCCGTTCTTCGGAAGCATTCCAAGAATTATACGGTGCATACGGCAATTACAATGCCAACCGCAATGCCGCCGAGTTGGAGCATATTTCCGAAGTGGCCATCCGTAAAGGTGCGGATTCGCTGGCTTCAGGCAGCGGCGCATTGGGCGGCGCCATTGATTATAAAACCAAATCGCCGGGCGATGTGGTCAATGCCGACAATCCGTTTTATGCCGCGGTTAAAGGCGGTTACACCAGCCGCAATGCCGAATATTTGGGAACAACCGATTTGGCCGGTTATTTCAAAGGCTTTGATGCGCGCTTTGTGTTTACGCGCCGCCACGGTCATGAAACCAAAAACAAGACCAACGGCGAATCGTTTGAAATTAAAAACAAGGACGACAAGGTTTATAACCCGCAGGCAAATAATTCGAGCAGATTCGGTTCGTTCGGTAAGGTACGTACCAGATCGGATCCGCAAGATTACGAATCGAAAAGCACGCTGCTCAAAGGCGGTTATCATTTCAATGAATACAACTATTTGAGCGCATTGTATGAAGATTACCGCATGGATCGCAAAACCGATGAGCTCTCCAATCTTTGGGCTGCCGACTGGCAGGGTAATCCAAGTGCGGAAAAGCGAAAACGCAATGATGTGACTTATCTCAAGCGCCGCGGTTTCCAATACGACAACCAGCTTGACAGCGAAAAAGCGCCTTGGGATAAGCTGACGGTCAACTACGATAAGCAAAGCATCCAAATGAGCACGATGACTTGGGATGTGCCGACTGATTTTGCCACAAATGGCGTGAATTCGGATTTGTATTATGTGTTCCGCCGCATCAATCAGGATACCAACCAATGGCGTGTAAAAGCGGATAAAAGCTGGGCATTTGACAAGCTGCCGAATTTCGGCTGGGATATGAGCTACGGTTTCGGCTGGAGCAAATCGCAAAACACCAACGACAATTACAGCGTGTTTGTGCGTGCGTTTGATCCGAAATTTGAAACCAGTAACCGCAGTGACGGAGAGTTTTTGCTGGAAGCTGAAAGCCGTAAGAAAAACGTCTTCTGGAACAACAGCTTCCGCTTGGGCGATGCGTTCCGTATCGGTGCCGGCGTGCGTTATGACTGGGTGCGCAACAATACGCTTTCAAATGAGAAATTCATCAATGCGATGCGCCAAAAAGATTTGGAAGGCGCGACGGCCAAATTCAATTCGCCGAGCTACGGCTTGAGCTTCGATTGGAAATTTGTGCCGGGCTGGACGCTGCTGACCAAATACGCCACCGGTTTCCGCGCGCCGACAACTGATGAAATGTGGTTTACTTTCCCGCATCCGGATTTTTCGGTGAAAGCCAACAAAAATCTGCGCGAGGAAAAATCACACAACTACGAAATCGGTTTGGCCGGCCAGGGCGGTTGGGGCAATCTGTTGCTTTCCGGCTTCCATACGCGCTATAAAGATTTTATCGATTTCGCGTATTTGGGTCAGAAACAAAGCGAACGTTGGGATGAGAAAAACCAAAAATGGGTTAACCGCGGCTATCTTGCGCCGACTTGGCAAAACATCAACCGCGACAAGGCGACTGTCAGCGGCGTCGAGTTGAGCGGTCAATGGAATTTGGACAGCGTCGGTCTGCCGCGTGGTACGTTTATGACCTACACCGCCAGCTACATCAAAGGCAAAGCCACGCAGGAAGACGGCAGCAAAACGCCGATTAATGCCTTGGCGCCTTGGGGAGCCGTGGTCGGTTTGGGTTACAAACAGCCTGATGACCGCTGGAGTTTGAAAACCAATTTGAGTTATACTTCGCGCAAAAAAGAAAGCGACACGGTGCGTAGCTATGAGGATACGAAAAAGCCTTGGCCGTATGCCCGCCACAGCAAAGATTATTTCCTGGTGGATTTGATCGGTCATTACCGCTTCGGCAAAAACGTGACCCTGCGCGGCGGCGTGTTCAATATGTTTGACAAACAGTATTACACTTGGGACAGCCTGCGCAGCATCCGCGAATTCGGTACGGTCAACCGCGTCGATAATGCCACCCACAACGGCATCCAACGCTTTACCGCACCGGGCCGCAGCTATGCGCTGTCGCTTGAAGCCAAGTTCTAAAGCATTACTTTGCAGTCTTCAGACGGCCTCTTAATCGGGAGGCCGTCTGAAATAAATTGAAAACAAAAGGAAAATCATGACTACTGAAACCTTAACTTTTGCCCAGCGGCTGAAAGAGGAAAACCGAACCACCCACGACAGCGTGGACAATCTGGTGATGTCGGTTGAGCCGTTTATCAATAATGAAAACTATGCTAAGTTTTTGAAACTGCAATCTGTTTTTCATAAAATCGTTGATCCTATCTATAAAGACGAAGCTTTGAACCAAGCCATTCCCGAGTTGGAATACATGGCGCGTCACGAAGCCGTGTTGCAGGATTTGGCGGATTTGAACGATACGCCTTACGAGTTTGCCGGCGAATTGCCGCAACCGCAAGGCAACAAAGCCATCGGTTGGCTGTATTGCGCCGAAGGTTCGAATCTGGGGGCGGCATTTTTGTTTAAAGACGCACAAAAATTGTCGTTTGACGCCGAACACGGTGCCCGCCATTTGGCGCCACATCCGAGCGGCCGCGGCAAACACTGGCGCGCTTTTGTCGAGCATCTGAACAATTTGGGTTTGGATAAAGCAGCGCAAGACGAAGCCATTGCCGGTGCGAAAGAAGCGTTTGCTTTTTACAAAGTGATTCTGCGCCAGATTTTCGGTTTGCCGGAAGGTGCGGAAGCGGAAGTGAAGACACCGGTTCATCATTAAACCGCCAATCAATGGCAGATAAATGCTGAGCTGCCTTCAATCTTGAAGCAGCCAAAATAAAATTTGCCGGCCATAATATTGGCAGATAATGGCAGAGGCCGTCTGAAAATTTTCAGACGGCCTCTGCTTTGCCTTATTCATTGCAAGCACTTATATTTCGGATAAGTCTTGTTTGGATACCAAAAGTTGGTCGATTTTCAGATTTTCGGTATCGATGATTTCAAACTTATAGCCGCCGTAAATCAGAAAATCCGTACGTTTGGGGATTTTTCGCAGCGAATACATCATAAAGCCGGCGATGGTTTCATAGTTTTCCGAGTTGGGAAACTCTTCGATGCTCAGCGCACGCATAACGTCTTCCAGCGGTGTGGCGCCGTCGACCAGCCAAGTGTCTTCGGTGCGGCGGATGATTTGTGGTTCTTCTTCGGTGTTGACCAATTCTCCCATCACGATGTTCATCACGTCTTTGAGCGTGACCACGCCGACTACCAGCGCATATTCGTTGACCACCACGGCAAAGTCTTCTCCCGAAGTTTTGAAGGTTTCCAGAACATCGAAAAGCGACAGCGTATCGGGGATAAACAAGGCTTTGCGCAACACGCGTTTGTCGGTCAGACGGACGTCTTTTTCTTTTAAAAACAGCGTCAGAAGCGTATGCGATTCGATATAGCCGATGACGCGTTCCAAATCGCCGTCGCATACTAAAAATTTATTGTGCGGCTTTTCCGACATGGCTTCGATAATGGTTTCGCTGCTGTCGTTTTTGTCGAAATAGGCGATGTATTCGCGCGTATTCATGGTTGAAGTGACCGTGCGCTCCTGCATATCAAACACGTTTTCGATCAGATAATGTTCCTGCTGCTTCAAAACGCCTGCCTGAGCGCCGGCATCGACGACGGCGTAAATGTCTTCGGATGTGAGCTGCTCCTGCCGCACGGTGGAAATGTTCAATAATTTGAAAATGGCATTGGCCAAGCCGTCGAAAAACCACACAAACGGTTTCAAAATAAAAATCAAGAAAATCATCGGCCGCACCACGCGTACCGCCACCGCTTCGGGATTGGTCATGGCAAAACGCTTGGGCATCAGGTCAGCCAGCAAAATGAAACTGCCGGTCACCAGCATAAATGTCCACACCGATGCCAGCGTGCTGCCCCATGAACCGATGTGGGCAAACATGCGGTCGAAATACGGACGCATGGCCGCCTCGCCGACGATACCGGCTAAAATGGCGACGGCGTTCAGGCCGATTTGCACGATGGTGATAAAGCTGCCGGGCTGCTGCTGCATGTTCAAAACATCCAGCGCACGAACGTCGCCGCCGTCTTTGGCCATCACCTGCAATTTGATTTTGCGCGCGGATGCCAGCGCCAGCTCGGAGCAGGAAACAAAGGCGCTGATGACGATCAAAACAAACAGTAGCAACAAAGCTTCTAAAATATTCATAAACTTATCATTGATGTGTGACGGTCATTATTCTAGCATTATCGGCGCCGGAGCGGAAATGCCGTTTTGTCTATATTATGTGTAGGAAATCATCGCGTTATTTTACCTGTGTTTTGCATTGCGGTGTCATGAAATAACAAGGCCGTCTGAAAACACTTTTGCGGTGAAAAGTTTTCAGACGGCCTTTGAGTATCACGAGTGAATCAATGGCTTAGCGTTGCTTCAGTTGGAAAATAACTTTTTCGCTTTCGCAACAGAAATTGAAGGTCATCATCAATTTGAAGCCTTCTTCCATGCCGCCGATGTCGCTGATGATTTCGCAGGCTTCGCTTTCTACCGAGCGCGCCAGTTCGGTGTAATAGCCTTCTGCTTCGCGGGCGAGCTGTTCGGTTTCGTAGATTTGGACGATTTCAAAGCTGCAATCGTTGTTGTCAAACACAGTGCCGACTTCGACAGAGCAATCCGGGCATTTGCCTACGCCATTTTCTTCGCTTTCAAAAGGTTTGGCTGATTTGTCCATGCTGATTCTCCTTTGTGGATTAGAAATTTCAGTATAAACCTGAAAAAGGCCATCTGAAAGCGCTTCAGACTGCCTTTTCACTTTATTAACATTTGACTGGAAGCTTGATTAAAATAGGCTAAGAAAACATAGGTCAAGCGGCCTTTATTAGATTTTAATGGGTTTGTTAAGGCCGGCTGAACAATGCGGGAATAATGAATTAGGCAGGGGAGGCCGTGATGTTTGCACACAAATCCGCAAAACAGGTGCAAATTATGTTATAAATAAACCTTTCAAAATCCCCCTAAACAAATGGAGCAATAACAATGGAATTGGTATTTATCCGTCACGGACAAAGCGAATGGAATGCGAAAAACCTGTTCACAGGCTGGCGCGACGTAAAATTGAGCGAGCAGGGTTTGGCCGAAGCCGCCGCCGCCGGTCAAAAGCTGAAAGAAAAAGGCTATGAGTTCGACATCGCCTTCACTTCTGTGCTGACCCGCGCCATCAAAACCTGCAACATCGTGTTGGAAGAAAGCGACCAACTGTTTGTTCCACAAATCAAAACCTGGCGTTTGAACGAGCGCCACTACGGCCAACTGCAAGGCTTGGACAAAAAACAAACCGCTGAAAAATACGGCGACGAGCAAGTGCACATCTGGCGCCGCAGCTACGACACCTTGCCACCATTGTTGGACAAAGACGACGAATTTTCCGCGCATAACGACCGCCGTTACGCCCATCTGCCTGCCGATGTCGTGCCGGACGGTGAAAACTTGAAAGTGACGCTGGAGCGCGTATTGCCATTCTGGGAAGATCAAATCGCACCGGCCATTTTGAGCGGCAAACGCGTATTGGTGGCGGCACACGGCAATTCATTGCGCGCCTTGGCCAAACACATCGAAGGCATTTCCGACGATGACATCATGGCTTTGGAAATCCCGACCGGTCAGCCGCTGGTGTATAAATTGGATGACAATTTAAAAGTGATTGAGAAATTCTACCTGTAAGGGTTTGGGTTTAATAGTTTGATGAAAAGACCGAGACCTTTGCAAAACTCCTTCAAAAGTTAGCATACCCTAAACCGCCGTCATTCCCGCGCAGGCAGGAATCAATTTTTGAGCATGGGAAACTGTTGAATAAATAGGTTTCTTAGGTTACGATGGATTCCCGCCTGCGCGGGAATGACGGCGGTTTTGATTTTTATTGGTAGGTCATGAAGTTTTACAAAGGTCTCAGGCCGTCTGAAAACGAAATAATCGTTTTCAGACGGCCTTTTTTCATGGCAACATCGGCCGCTTTTCCGTCAGGTAGCGCCAATAGCGCTGCGGCATCATTTGCCGGTGTTGGCGCAGGTTGATGCGAGACGTGATGGTGGCGCTTTTGAAATAACGTTGCCACAGCTTCTGATAATGCCGTTCGCGCTCGGATGGGGCGGCATATTCACCGGAAGTGTCCAAATCGCGGACTTGATGTACGGCGGTTTTGTCGAAATACACGCCGTAGCTGCGGCCGACGTCGAAAATCAGCCATTGCTGGTCGGCGTAGCGATTGCGGAAAAAACGCGTAATCAGCGGCAGAATATCAAACTGCGGCTCGATGCGGGCGATGTAAATCGGCTCGGCTTCGCCCTGAACATGATATTCTTCAAAGCGCACAAATGCTTCCATATGGTGCTTTTCGCGGCCGACGGTTTTTACCCATTGCGCCCACTGCATCACGTCGGGGTGACCGTAATCGCTGAGAATATTCGGACGGTCAGGCTGCGCCAAGGCTAAGCGGACAATGCGCAGGAAAGTGTCGGGCATGTCTTTATCGTTGATAAGAAAACCGTAAAGCAGCGTTTGAATGCCGCATCTGCCCAATTGCCGCTGCAAACGCTCAAGCACCCGTGCGGCATGGTCGGGGTTGCTGGTCACGGAGACGGTGTGGCCGAACAAATCGGCATCGTTGGGGGCGGCGGTGATGTGCACAAAATCGAGTGGATATTTGCCGGCATACACGGTAAACACCGCGCTGAGCAGGCCGTCGAAGCTGCCGTCGTAGATGAGTGTGTATTGGTCGGGTGTGGTCATGATTGTTTCGCACCGAAGGGGCCGTCTGAAAAGTCATGGTAAAGCAGTGCATGGCTTTCAGACGGCCTGTTGTGTTTAGCCGAACAAATCGCCTTGCACCGCATCGCTTTGCATGAATTTCGAGCGGGTTTGCTGCAACAACAGGCTGCGTAAATTCGGGCTGTCGATTAAGGCGGCGTAGCGGTTGGGTTCGGGCAGGGTGATGGAATAGCGCGCGCGGTTGAGGGCGATGCCCATTTTCACCAACTGCGCCCACGTCAACATACGGAAGCGGCGCGCCTGCACGATGCGTTTGGCCGATTTCACGCCAATGCCGGGCACGCGCAGAATCATTTCCAGCGGCGCGTGTTGCAAGGACACGGGAAAATAGGCTCGATGGCGCAGCGCCCAAGCCAGTTTGGGATCGAAATCCAAATCAAGAAACGGCTGCTCGCGGTCGAGAATTTCATGGTCGGCAAAACCGTAAAACCGCATCAGCCAATCGGCCTGATACAGGCGGTTTTCACGCCGCAGCGGCACTTGCGCCGATAAGGGCGGCAGGCGGCTGTCTTCCAACACCGGCACATAGCCCGAGTAATACACGCGCTTGAGACCGTAGTTTTGATAAAAGCGTCCGGCGGCGTGGATGATTTGGCGGTCGTTTTCACCGCTGGCGCCGATGATGAGCTGCGTGCTTTGTCCGGCCGGCGCGAATTTCGGCGTGGATTTGATGGTTTTGCGGCTGTCGGCGGTGGCGGCGATTTCGTTTTTGACAAACAGCATGGGCTGGGTGATGTCGGTGTGTTTTTTCTCGGGCGCGAGCCGCTCCAAGCCTGAAACGGTGGGGATTTCCATGTTGATGCTCAAGCGGTCGGCATAGCGTCCGGCTTCCTGCAGGATTTCATCCGAAGCTTTGGGAATGGCTTTGAGGTGGATATAGCCGTTGAAGCGGTGTTCGGTGCGCAGCTTTTTGGCGATGCGCACCAAGCGTTCCATGGTGTAGTCGGCGTTTTTGAAAATACCCGAGCTGAGAAACAGCCCTTCGATGTAGTTGCGCCGGTAAAAACTCATGGTCAAATCAACCACTTCTTCCACCGTGAACGCGGCGCGCGGCACGTCATTACTGCGGCGCGACACGCAATAGGCGCAATCGTAGATGCAATGATTGGTGAGCAGGATTTTGAGCAGCGACACGCAGCGGCCGTCTTCGGTGAAGCTGTGGCAAATGCCCGCACGGGAAGAGTTGCCCAAGCCGCCGTCGTTTTTGCGTGAGCCTCCGCTGGACGAGCAGGACACATCGTATTTGGCCGCGTCCGCCAAAATCGCCAGCTTGCGGTTGATTTTATCGTAATCCATAGTTAAAACTAAGAAAAATATTATTTATCGAATTATAAAACAATATTTTTATTTAGTCTTGTAAGATTTTGTTTATTAAAAAACGGGTGAAAAGGCCGTCTGAAACTTATGTTCAGACGGCCTCGATATGGATATTAAAGCAGGAAAATCGTTGCCAAGCCTAAGAAAATCAGGAAGCCGCCCGAGTCGGTGACGGCGGTAATCAGCACCGAGCTGCCTAATGCCGGGTCGCGGCCGGCTTTGTCGAGTACCACCGGAATCAACACACCTACGGTGGCGGCCAAGAGCAGGTTTAAGGTCATGGCGGCGACCATCACCAAGCCGATGCCCAAATTGTCGTACAACACCCATGAAATCAACCCCATCACGCTGCCCCATAACACGCCGTTGACCAAGGCCACGCCGACTTCTTTTTTTAGCAGTTTGCTCGCTTGAATGCCGGTAATCTGACCGACCGCCATCGCGCGCACAATCATGGTAATGGTTTGGTTGCCCGAGTTGCCGCCGATGCCGGCCACAATCGGCATTAAAGCAGCCAAGGCGACGATTTTTTCAATGCTGCCTTCAAACGCACCAATCACGCGGCTGGCGAGAAAGGCGGTACACAGGTTGATGGCGAGCCACATCCAGCGGTTTTTCACCGAATCCAAAATCGGCGCAAACAAGTCTTCTTCTTCCTGCAAACCGGCCATGTTCAACATGTCGGCTTCGGATTCTTCACGGATTACGTCGACAATTTCGTCAATGGTGATACGGCCGATGAGTTTTTTGTTTTCATCGATAACCGGTGCAGTCACCAAGTCATAGCGCTCAAACGCTTGCGCGGCTTCTTCGACATTATCGTCAGGGCGGAAACGCACCACATCGGTGGCCATCACGTTTTCCACCAATTCTTCGGGGTCGGCCACCAGCAGGCTGCGGATGGTCAACACGCCTTTGAGGATATCGTTTTCATCGACCACGAAAATTTTGTCGGTATGATCGGGCAGGCTTTCAAAACGGCGCAAGTAACGCAACACCACTTCACAAGCCACGTCGGCACGGATGCTCACCAGTTCGAAGTCCATAATCGCGCCGACTTGGTCGTCTTCATACGACATCGCCGCCTGAACCTGCGCGCGTTCTTCTTCGTCACGCGTTTGCAGGGCTTCGTAAACCACTTGGTGCGGCAGATCGTCGGCCAGTTCGGCCAATTCGTCGGCGTCTAAATCATCGATGGCGGCGAGCAGTTCGTCTTTGTCCATCGATTCAATCAGCGTTTCGCGGACAGAATCGGACACTTCCAGCAAGACTTCGCCGTCGTCTTCCGGTGCCACCAACAGCCAAACGATGTTACGTTCGCGCTGTGGCAGCGATTCGAGCACGTCGGCAACGTCGGCAGGGTGCAATTCGCTTAATAAGACGGTCAGCTCGGTGAACTTGAGGCGCAGGGCTTCGCCTTCGATCGGCGTGCCGGCTTCGATTTGCGAGAAAGCAGGTTCGAGAATTTCACACAGCGCGTGGATGTGGTCGAAATCGGCGGCAATGCGCTCAACATCGCTTTCACCGGCATCAGTGGCTTCGTGGATTTTGTGTTCTGTTTCGTGGCTCATAAATGCTCCGCCCGCCGTGCGGTAGAGCATTCGGCGGGATTAGTGAGGGGCGTTGCGGATGGTGTCTTCGGTCAATAAACTACTGGGAAGGTCCATGACGGGTCAGTCTGCGTGAGACAAGAGTGATAAACGGGGCGTATTCTACACTTTTTTGGGGCGGTTTACTATTCTTTACATCAAAGACCGTCTGAATCGTGCTGTCTGAATCGTTCAGACGGCCTTGTTAATGAAACATCAAATTATTTCATTTCCAATACGCTCAAGCCCGATAAATCGGCAAAGCTGCGGTCGCGTACAATTTGGCAGAAGTTATCAATATAGCTTTTGTTCACGTCTTCTGTGCGCATGGCGGCGTAAAGTTCGCTGCGCAGGCCGTCTGAAGTGATTTTGCATGAAGTAACGTAGCCTTTTTCCAAATACGGCATCACTGTCCAATAAGGCAGGGCGGCAATACCGCGGCGGCTGGCGACCAATTGGATAATGGCGATGGTCAATTCGCTGTGGCGGCGTGGCGGATTCACGCCTTTTGGCTTCAATACTTTTTTCACCAAATCCAACATGTCGTCGGGAACGGGGTAGGTAATCAGCGTTTCGTCGGCAAAGTCTTCCGCTTCCCAAATATTTTTATGCGCCAGCGGATGGTCTTTGGCACAAATGCCGACCATTTCATAAGAAAACAGCGGGAAATAGGTAATACCCGGTTGCGGCTCGGCTTCGGAAACAATCGCCACATCGGCACGGTGTTGCAGCAGCAAGCCGACCGGATCGACGTGGAAGCCGGAAACAATATCTAATTCCACTTGCGGCCATAACGGACGAAATTCCCCCATTGCTGGCATCAGCCAGTCGAAACAGGTATGGCATTCCACCGCCACGCGCAATTCACCCGCTTCTCCTTCAATAATCTGCGCCAAATCGCGCTCGGCAGTGGCCACCTGCGGCAACAAATCGCGTGCCAGTTGCAGCAGGCGTTCCCCTGCCGGTGTAAAGCGCAAGGGGGTGGATTTGCGCTCAAACAAGGGAGTGCCGTAATAGTTTTCCAAAGCCCGGATTTGATGCGACAAGGCCGATTGCGTCAGGAAAACGCGTTTGGCCGCCAAGGAAACGCTGCCGGTTTCTTCCAATGCCAGCAGGGTTTTTAAGTGTCGCAGTTCAATAATCGAATCCATGAGTTTTCCGTTCAGACGGCCTGTGTTTGTGAAGCGTGAATATTAAAATAATTCATGTTGACGTGTAAACGATTAATAATCAAATATATGAATAAGAACGGTTATTCCAGTGTAATGATTGAAAAGCGCAGGGGATTTTCAGATAAAATGCGCTACTTTAGAAGAATGTGAGCAAAGGAAGGCAATATGGCGACACGTCAGGAAATATTGGATTGGTGCCGAGAAAATTTGCAAGTGAATCTGTTTAAAGACTATGCGCCCAACGGCTTACAGGTTGAAGGGCGCGAAACAGTCAACAAAATCGCGACATCGGTAACCGCCAGTAAAGCAGCCATTGATTTTGCCGTCGAACAAGGCGCGGATATGCTGCTGGTGCATCACGGCATGTTTTGGAAAAGCGAGCCGTTGACCATTACCGGCTGGAAAAAACAACGTATCGAAACATTATTGCAACACCAAATCAATATGGTTGGCTATCACCTGCCTTTGGACGCGCATCCCGAGTGGGGCAATAATGCGCAATTGGCGGCTTTATTGGGTTGGGAATTGGATTACCAATGCGGTGATCAAAACCTATTAAATATAGGCCGTCTGAACACACCGCAAACCTTACAGCAGCTTTCAGACAGTATGGCTGACAAATTGCAGCGCCAGTCGGTGATCGTGGGTAACATGAATCGCGAAATCAAACGCATTGCGTGGTGTACCGGCGGGGCGCAAGGCTTTTTTCAGACGGCCATTGACGAAGGGGTGGATGCGTATGTGACCGGTGAAATTTCTGAAGCGCAATACCATTTGGCCAACGAATGTGGTGTGGCATTTATCAGCGCCGGCCATCATGCCACCGAACGTTACGGCGTGCAGGCGCTGGGCAAGGCAATTGAGGATGTCTTTAATGTCGAAATATGTCGCTTTGACGAACAAAATCCCGCCTAAATATTGAGAAATATCACAAAATCTTTACCTTATTTTAAATAATGCTTTGAGTATTACAACAAACTAGGTAGAATTACACTGTTTAATGGCTCGGTATTCCCAAAATTCTTAGGACGACTGAATAATGGATAATCAAGAAATCAATAACGGCCGCCGCCGTTTCCTGACGCTCGCAACCTGCGGCGCAGGCGGTGTGGCTGCCTTAGGTGTGGTAACGCCTTTCGTGGCAAGCTTCTTCCCTTCGGAAAAAGCCAAAGCCGCTGGTGCTGCCATCGAAGTAGATGTCAGCAAAATCGAAGCTGGCCAAATGATGACTGCCGAATGGCAGGGCAAACCGATTTGGATTGTTAATCGCACAGAGCAGCAGCTGAATGATCTGAAAACGCTGGATGGTCAAATGGCCGACCCGAATTCAGATGCGGAACAACAGCCTGAATACGCGAGAAACGCAACCCGTTCGATCAAGCCGAATATTTTGGTTGCCATCGGTATTTGTACCCACTTGGGTTGCTCTCCGACCTATCGCCCTGATATTGCACCGGCTGATTTGGGCGCAGATTGGAAAGGCGGTTTCTTTTGCCCTTGCCACGGTTCGAAATTCGATATTGCAGGCCGTGTGTACAAAGGTGTTCCTGCACCGACCAACTTGGTGGTACCGCCTTATAAATATTTGAGCGATACAACCGTCTTGGTAGGCGAAGACTAATAATAAGGAACTGAAACTATGGCAAACCAAACCAATGACAAAGCAAAAGCATTGTTAGGCTGGGTAGATGCTCGTTTTCCGCTGACTAAAATGTGGAATGAGCACTTGGCTCAGTATTATGCTCCTAAAAACTTCAACTTCTGGTATTACTTCGGTTCGTTGGCCTTGCTGGTGCTGGTGATTCAAATCGTCAGCGGCATTTTCCTGACCATGAACTACAAACCAGACGGCAACTTGAATGCCTACCATCTGCCTGCGGCCTTTACCGCGGTAGAATATATTATGCGCGACGTATCCGGCGGCTGGATTATCCGCTACATGCACTCTACCGGCGCATCATTCTTCTTCATCGTCGTTTACCTGCATATGTTCCGCGGCTTGGTGTACGGTTCGTACAAAAAACCACGCGAATTGGTTTGGGTATTCGGCTCACTGATTTTCTTGGCCTTGATGGCAGAAGCCTTTATGGGTTACCTGTTGCCTTGGGGGCAGATGTCGTTCTGGGGTGCGCAGGTAATTATTAATCTGTTTGCCGCCATTCCAGTAATCGGTCCAGACTTGTCTACTTGGATTCGTGGTGACTTTAACGTATCTGACGTAACCTTGAACCGCTTCTTCGCCTTGCACGTGATTGCCGTACCATTGGTATTGATCGGTTTGGTCGTGGCGCACGTGATTGCCTTGCACGAAGTGGGTTCGAACAACCCTGACGGTGTGGAAATCAAGAAACTGAAAGATGAAAACGGCGTACCTTTAGACGGCATTCCTTTCCATCCTTACTACACTGTAAAAGATATCTTGGGTGTCGTGGTATTCCTGATTGTATTCTGTGCCGTGATGTTCTTCGCACCTGAAGGCGGCGGTTACTTCCTGGAAAAACCAAACTTTGATGCAGCCAACCCGCTGAAAACACCGGCTCACATTGCACCGGTATGGTATTTCACACCGTTCTACGCGATTTTGCGTGCCGTACCTTCATTCTTGGGTACGCAAGTTTGGGGTGTGATTGCGATGGGTGCTGCCGTGGTATTGATTGCCCTGTTGCCTTGGCTGGATAAAGGTGAAGTAAAATCTATCCGCTACCGTGGTCCGTTGTTTAAGATTGCCGTAGTATTGTTTGTGATTTCGTTCATCGGCTTGGGTATTTTGGGTGCATTGGTAGCGACCGATACCCGTACTTTAGTAGCGCGTATCTTGTCGGTTGTTTATTTCGCCTTCTTCTTGGGTATGCCGTTCTACACCAAACTGGATAAAGACAAACCGGTTCCGGAACGTGTAACCATGAGCACGACCAAACAGAAAGTTATGTTCTTCGTTTACGTAGCGATTACCCTGATTGGCTCGTATCTGTTTGCAGTGAATATCTAATGAGGGCAGCGAAAATGAAACAAACACTTAAAAACTGGTTTGCTGCCTTATTGTTGGCAGTGCCGATGAGTGCAGCGATGGCTGCCGGCGATCATGCGGTTTACGAAAAAGTTGACATCGACTTGCGTGACCAAGTGAGCTTGCAACGCGGTGCGCAGATTTTCACCAACTATTGCTTGTCTTGTCACTCAGCGACCGGCATGCGTTTCAACCGTTTGAAAGACATTGGTTTGACTGATGATGAAATCAAGAAAAACCTGATGTTCACGACCGATAACGTGGGTGATGTAATGTTGTCAGCCATGCATCCGAAAGATGGTGAAAAATGGTTTGGCGCCGCGCCACCGGATTTGACGCTGATTGCCCGCTCGCGTGGCGCAGATTACCTGTATGCCTACATGCGCGGCTTCTACAAAGATCCGACCCGTCCTAACGGCTGGAACAACGCCGTATTCGACAAAGTCGGCATGCCTCATCCTTTGTGGGAACAACAAGGCGTAAAAGCGGTTGAGTTGGACGGCAAAGGCCAACCGATTTGGGTTGAAAACGAGCATGGCGTGAAAGAGCCGAAACTCTACTGGGAGTCAACCGGTTTGCATTCTCGCCGCTTGCCAAACGGTAAAGTCATCGAGAAAGAGTATGACGATTATGCCCGCGACTTGGTGAATTTCATGGTCTACATGGGTGAGCCGGCGCAATTGCAACGCCACCGTACCGGCTACATCGTGATGATTTTCTTGTTGGCAGTGATGTTGCCATTGGCGTACTTCCTGAAGAAAGAATTCTGGAAAGACGTTCACTAAGAAGTGCAGTAAAAAGCAAGCCTTCGGGCTTGCTTTTTTGTATTTGCAGAATAGAAATTTTGAAAAATAATCAGTAAAAATAAAGCATTAACTCGATTTTCTAGCTTTAAATCACGCAATCGTATATAATCAAGCCATTAACTTTATATATAGGCCGTCTGAAAGGCGGTACGCAATTAGGAGCCAAACGCTATGATGACTTTATATTCAGGCATTACTTGCCCGTTTAGTCAGCGCTGCCGTTTCGTGTTGTACGAAAAAGGCATGGATTTTGAAATCAAAGACGTCGATATTTTTAACAAGCCGGAAGATTTGGCGGTGATGAATCCGTATAACCAAGTGCCGGTATTGGTCGAGCGCGATTTGATTTTGTATGAATCAAACATCATCAACGAATACATTGACGAGCGTTTCTCGCATCCGCAATTGATGCCGGGTGATCCCGTAATGCGTGGTCGCGGCCGTTTGGTTTTGCACCGCATGGAAAAAGAATTATTCAGCTTGGTACAGATTTTGGAAAACGCTGAATCAACCAATAAAGAGCAAGCCAAAGCGCGTGAAGCGATTGGTAACGGTCTAACCTTGTTAGCGCCCGCATTCTCGAAAAACAAATACATATTAGGCGATGAATTTTCGATGATTGATGTTGCCTTGTCGCCATTGTTGTGGCGCTTGGATTATTACGACATCAAATTGGGCAAAACCGCTGCGCCATTGTTGAAATACGCCGAGCGTATTTTCCAACGCGAAGCCTTTATCGAAGCTTTGACGCCGGCTGAAAAAGCCATGCGCCGTTAATCGCTGATTTCTAGGAGGGCAGATGACTGCCAGTACCAAACCTTATTTAATCCGTGCCTTATATGAATGGTGTTTGGATAACAACCAAACGCCACATATCGTTGCGTGGGTAAACGAGCATACGCGCGTACCGATGCAGTATGTGCGTGAAAACGAGATTGTGTTAAACATCGGCCAAACTGCCAGCCATAATTTGAATATTGATAACGAATGGGTTAATTTCTCAGCCCGTTTCGGTGGTGTGGCGCACGATATTTGGATTCCGGTGGGACATATTGTCAGCATTTTTGGCAGAGAAAGTGGCGAAGGTATGGGCTTTGAAGTCGAACCTTATGCGCCTGATTCAGCCAATAAAGCAGCCGAGCAGAAGCCTGCTGCTGAAGCGGAAACAGAATCTAAACCGAAAAAAGGTTTGAAGCTGGTGAAATAAGCTTTCCTAAAAAAACAAAAAGGCCGTCTGAATATTTTCAGACGGCCTTTGAATCATAAAAAGAGCAACGTCTTGAATCGTTGCTCTTTTGTTTGTTAGCTTACAGATTGCCCAAAATAATGCGCAATACACGGCGCAAGGGTTCGGCTGCGCCCCACAACAGTTGGTCGCCAACGGTAAACGCGCTGATGTATTCGCCGCCCATACCCAACTTGCGGATGCGGCCGACCGGTACGGTTAGCATGCCGGTTACCGCAGCGGGAGTCAGGTCGTTCATGCTGGCTTCTTTTTCATTTGGCACCACTTTCACCCAATCATTGGCTTCGGCCAAAATGTGTTCGATTTCTTCAACCGGCAAATCTTTTTTCAGCTTCAGCGTGATGGCTTGGCTGTGACAACGCATTGAGCCGATGCGCACGCACAAACCGTCAATCACGATTGGTTGCTCAGTGCCCAAAATCTTGTTGGTTTCCACGCCGCCTTTCCATTCTTCTTTGGATTGGCCGTTGCCTAAGTCGGCATCAATCCAAGGAATCAGGCTACCGGCTAAAGGTACGCCGAAATTGGCTTTTGGATAGTCTTCGCTGCGCAGGAAGTCGGAAACTTTGCGGTCAATGTCCAAAATAGCGCTGGAAGGATCGGCCAATTCATCGGCCGCTTGCGCTTTGATGGCGCCCATGCCTTCAATCAGTTCGCGCATGTTTTTCGCGCCGGCACCGGATGCGGCTTGATAGGTCATGCTGGTGGCCCATTCAACCAAATCGTTTTGGAATAAGCCGCCCAATGCCATCAGCATCAGGGATACGGTACAGTTGCCGCCGACGTAGTTTTTCACGCCGTTTTTCAGGCCGTCATCAATAACGTTGCGGTTAACCGGGTCTAAGACGATAATAGCGTCATCGGCCATGCGCAAAGAAGAGGCTGCATCGACCCAGTAGCCATTCCAGCCGCTGTCGCGCAGTGGTTGGAAAACCGCTTTGGTATAATCGCCGCCTTGGCAGGTGACAATGATGTCCATTTTAGCTAATTCAGTCACATCATTGGCATCCAGCAGGGTTTTGGCTGCTTGGCCGAAATCAGGGGCGGTGCCGCCGGCGTTGGACGTGGTGAAGAAATACGCTTCAGGAATGTGGGCGAAATCGTTTTCTTCTTTCATGCGTTGCATCAATACTGAGCCGACCATGCCGCGCCAACCAACGAAACCTACTTTCATTCTGTGCTCCTTGAGGGAAAATTGTTAACAAAATTCTGAAATGAATAAAGTAAGTGTTTTAACGCCGTCTGAAAAAAATGTAAAGGTTTTTATTGAATTTTTTTGCAAATGCGCAAATATGCGTGTTTGAATCTCATCAAAAGGTGAACGTATGAATGATATGAATTCGATGCCGTCTGAAATGATGGAGCCGCAAATTGAAGTGGATTTGGCGCCGCCGATGAAGCGAATAGGGGCGGTCATCATCAATAGTATGTTGAATATTGCTGCTTATATTCCGTTGATTATTTCGGTGTTGACCGGAGAGAGTGGCTATTTGCAACGCGCCAGCGCGTCAAAAGAATTCACTTTGCCTGAAATCAACATGACTTGGGTGATGATTGGCATTGCTGTGTTGGTGATTTATGGTGTGGCGCAGATTTATTTTATGAGTAAAGACGGTCAATCATTGGGCAAAAAAATGCTGGGTATTCGGGTGTTGAAAACCGATGGTACCAATCCCGGCTTTTTCGGTACGGTGTTTATGCGCGAAGTAGCTTATTACTTCTTATTGGGCTTGGCCGCAGGAATTATTGCCTATGTCGCGCAATCGATTACCGATAATCCCGATATGTTTGATTTGTTGAGTAACTTTATCCAGCTTGCTGCTTATGTGGCGTGTGTGGTGATGTTGTTTAAAGTGAAAAGCGACCGCCGCACCTTACAGGATTATTTGGCGAATACGGTTGTGGTGGAATTGCCGAAGCGTTAAGTAATGAGGCCGTCTGAATGTTTCAGACGGCCTTTTATGCTGCGAAGGGAAGGTAATATGTTGGGTGCGGCTATTGGTGATTCATAATTTGATAGCCAATAAAAAAGCTCTTGCATAAAGCAAGAGCTTTTTTAAATCTGGTGGAGGTAAGCGGGATCGAACCGCTGACCTCTTGCATGCCATGCAAGCGCTCTACCAACTGAGCTATACCCCCTTGGGAAAACGAGTTGAAATCAGATTTCAACTCGTTTAAATATGGTGGCGAATCAGGGATTCGAACCCCGGACACAAGGATTATGATTCCTCTGCTCTAACCGACTGAGCTAATTCGCCGTTTCGTGAAGTCGCTATTATATGTTTTTTTGAATCATTGGCAAGGGTTAATTGCTAAAAATTTTCTTGTTGATTGATTTTAAATGGTAAAAAAATCTGTCAAATATCTAAAATCAGCTTAGTGGGCCGTCTGAAAAATGTTCAGACGGCCTACAAACTTGCTCATAACTTATGGCTGATGTCGCCAAATTGAAAGCCTTGCCAATCGACATCAATGTGCTTGCCAAAGGCAATGACTTTGAACAGCTCGCCCATTTCGTGTTGGTTGAGCAATTTCTGTACTGCTGCCGCTTCGCGTAAATAGGCCGCAGAATCGACATCACCGGTTGCGGCCAGTAAGTCGGTAATGCCCAGATTGAGCAGAAAATTCGCTTGCGTGGTGTAGCCGATAAAGTCCAGCCCGGCAACGGTGGCGGCTTGGGCGATGTCGGTAAAATTGACGTGCGCGGTCAGGTCGGTCAGGCCGATGTGGAAAAACGGGTCGTGAATGGTGTGGTGGCGGTAATGGCCGATGAACGTGCCGTCGTTGCGCTGCGGGTGGTAATACTGTTGCGCATCAAAGCCGTAATCAATCCAAATCATTGCGCCGCGTGCTAATTTTTGCGAAAGCGTGGCGATAAACGCATATTGCGCGGGATGTAGTTCGCTAGTATAGCCTTCGATAAGGGGGAGGTAGGATTGTGCGGCTTGCATTAATGTTGGGGATAGCAAAGGTTTGGCGGTTTGTATGAATTGCTGGTTTTCTATGCTGACACCAACTTGATGAAATTCGCCTGCTTGGTAGTGTACGCGCTCAATTGGCATGGCATCGAGCACTTCATTGCCTAAAATGATGCCGTCGAAGGTGTCGGGTAAAGCAGAAAGGTGGATGACTTTTTTGCTTAATTCTGGGCTTAGCTGCTGGTCTAGCCAAGTGCGTTGTCGTTGTGCTAATTCAGCTGATAACTCAATGATATAGTAGATTTTTAGGCCGTCTGAAAGATGGTTTAGCAAATCTGCGGCCAATCGGCCTGTACCTGCGCCGAATTCGTAAATATTGCCGGCGGTTTGCGGTAAAAGGGTGTTGAGTTGGCGCGCCAATGTGCGAGCGAATAAAGGGGAAAGTGTCGGGGCGGTGATGAAATCGCCGGAAGCACCGATTTTATGGCTGCCGCCGGTGTAGTAGCCAAATTCGGGGTGATAAAGTGCGAGTTCCATGAAGCAAGAGAATGGCAGCCAGTTGTCGTGGGCAATAATTTCTTGGCGGATGTGTTGGCAAAGTTGCTGGCTTGATTGGCGGGCTTCGTCAGATGGCTGGGGAATATGTGGCTTCATGACTGTTAGATAATGTAAAAATTCAGAATTTGCCGCAACATTATAGCGTGAATGAATAAGTCTCGAAACAGCGGCTTTAAATACAATATTTTGTGTTTGTTTTATATTTTAAACACAAGATATTGTATTTTTTTATGGCTTATGCGTATGCGGAACGGATTGGTGTAATGCTGCTTTATATTTATATCATTGTATTTTAATAAGTTTTTTTGTAATGCGACTCTATTTTGGGGCTGGGGTTGATTTGACCGAAGTATGAAAATTTCTTATAGTGTAGGCTGGTGGGGTAAAGTGGGCGAAAGTGTCAGATGTCCCCAGATTTTGATTAACCAAGCTAGAGGGTAGAAACGTGTTTGGCGGTTCTCATGAATTGAGCATAGACAGCAAAGGGCGGTTGGCCATTCCGGCTAAATTCCGTGACCTTTTGTCGCGCCAATACACTCCTTCGCTGGTGGTGACGCTGGATTCGCGCCAAAAGCTGCTGCTTTATCCTGAAGCTGAGTGGGCGCGTGTTTCGGCGCAACTGCTGGGCATGAAGGTGGCAGGTAATCCCGTTTTGCAGCGTTATCAGAATTTACTGTTGCACAATGCGGAGACGCTGGAATGGGACGGTTCTGGCCGTATTCTGATTTCTGCCAATTTGCGCAAGCGTGTCGATTTCGACAAAGAAGTTACCTTAGTAGGCCGCGCCAACCGTTTGGAGCTGTGGGGTCGCCAACATTGGGAAGAAGAGATGAATCAGGCTTTGGATATCGATCCTGATGAGTTGGCCTTCCAATTGAGTCAAACGGATTTGCAACTGTGAGTAAAGCTGAAGATTATCAACATATTACCGTGCTGCTGCATGAGGCAGTGGATGGTTTGAATATCCGTGAAGACGGCGTTTACGTTGACGGCACATTCGGTAGGGGAGGGCATTCTCGCCTGATTTTATCGAAGCTGGGTGAGGCAGGGCACTTGGTGGTGTTTGATAAAGACCCACAAGCAATTGCAGTAGCCAATCAATTGGCCGAGCAGGATAAACGGGTTAGCGTGGTGCATGACGGCTTTGCGACTTTTCAGACGGCCTTGAATCAATTGGGCATCGAAAAGATTGACGGTGCTTTGTTTGACTTGGGTATTTCATCGCCGCAGATTGATGAGGGCGAACGCGGTTTCAGCTTTCGTTTCGATGCGCCTTTAGACATGCGTATGGATCCGACTCGCGGCATGTCGGCAGCGGAATGGCTGGCCGTGGCGAGTGAGCAAGAATTACATGAGGTGATAAAAAATTATGGTGAAGAGCGGTTTAGTCGCCAGATTGCGCGCGCCATTGTTGCAACGCGCGAAGAAGCGCCCATCGATACAACCCGCAAGCTGGCGCAGCTCGTGGCGCAAAACGTCCGTACTCGTGAGCGCGGACAAGACCCTGCAACGCGCACCTTCCAAGCAGTTCGCATCTTTATTAACCGTGAGCTCGAAGAAGTAGAGGCCGTATTGCCGCAAGTGGTAGGCCGTCTGAACGAAGGCGGTCGGTTGGCAGTGATTGCATTTCATTCCTTAGAAGACCGTATTGTGAAGCAGTTTATGAAAAAGCATTCACAACATGCGCCATTGCCGCGCTGGGCGGCGGTAAAAGAATCTGATTTGCCGCAGCCGCCTTTGGTGTTGGTGGGGAAAGCCATCAAACCCAGCGAGGCGGAAACCTCGGCCAATCCGCGTGCCAGAAGCGCAGTATTGCGGGTGGCGGAACGCACATCAGGCAGCTTTACTGCCCAATAATCTCTCTACGGTTTGTCAGGCCGTCTGAAAGTCAGGCGGTCGGTTGAAGTGAAATGAATAAATTAAACGCATTATTATTAGTGGCTGTTTTTGCGACCGGTGTGGCGGTGGTGACTGTGCAAAACCAGTCGCGCTTACACTTTATCGCCTTAGATAAGGCACAAAAGCAGCAAATCAAACTGGATCAAGATTACGCCCGCTTGAAGCTGGAACAGGCGCGTTTGGCCAATCATAAATTGATTAAAGTGGCTGCGGAAAAGCAGAACCTGCAGCCGCCGACGTCGCGTAATACCGTAATGGTTGAGCGTCGTAAATAATAAACTCCTGCATTTTAAGAATAAAACGAGAGAAAACGTCCATGCGGCCATGCCGCGCAGGTATTCACAACGAGAAGTTTACGATGTTAATTAAGAATGAATATAAGCCACAGATGATTCAAAAGCCGGTTAAAACCAAGAAACCCATCACCAGTGATGGGCGGATTTGTGTGGTTTTGGTGCTGATTGTCGCGGCATTTGTCGGTTTGTTGGGCCGCGGTTTTTATTTGCAGACCACGCAGCATGAATTTCTAAAGAATCAGGGAGATCAACGGTTTGTGCGCACCCTGACCTTGCCTGCATCGCGCGGTATGATTACCGATCGCAACGGTGCAACCTTGGCGTTGAGTGCGCCGACTGAATCTTTGTATGCGATGCCTTCAAGTATTGATGAAATGCCCAATGCCAGCCAAATGGCGCAATTGTCGGCTATTTTGGATATGCCGGTTGAAACCATTCATGAGCGCTTAAACCGCAAAGATCGCGATTTTGTTTATTTGAAACGCCAATTAAGCCAACAAACGGCAGACACCATCACTGCTTTGGGCATCAAAGGTTTGGGTTTCCAAAAAGAATTGAAACGCCATTATCCGATGGGTAATTTGTTTGCGCATGTCATCGGCTTTACCAATATTGATGGCAAAGGCCAAGAAGGTTTGGAATTGTCGCGCGAAGACAGCTTGCGCGGTGAGGCCGGTGCCAAAGTCGTATTGCGCGATAACAAGGGCAATATCGTTGACAGCTTGGATTCGCCACGCAACAGCGAGCCAAAAAATGGTCAGGATATGGTGTTGTCGCTGGATCAGCGTATTCAAACCTTGGCTTACGAGGAATTGAATAAAGCCGTGGATTACCATCAGGCTAAGGCAGGTACTGTGGTGGTGTTGGATGCGCAAACCGGCGAGATTTTGGCGTTGGTGAATAGCCCGGCTTACGACCCAAATACTCCAGGTAAAGCCAGCAGTGAGCAGCGCCGTAACCGAGCGGTAACCGACATGATTGAGCCGGGTTCGGCCATGAAGCCGTTTACCATTGCCAAAGCTTTGGATGCGGGCAAAACCACACCTCATGAAGTATTCGATACCATGCCGTATCGCATCGGTAATGCGACTGTGCGCGATACTCATGTTTATCCGAAATTAGATGTGCGCGGCATCATGCAGAAATCGTCTAACGTCGGCACCAGTAAGCTGTCGAAGATGTTCAAGCCGAAAGAAATGTATGATTTCTATCACGAATTGGGTGTAGGCGTGCGCATGCATTCGGGCTTCCCGGGTGAGACTGCCGGTTTGTTGCGTAGCTGGCGAAAATGGCAGCCGATTGAGCAGGCGACCATGTCTTTCGGTTATGGTTTGCAATTGAGCTTGTTGCAGTTGGCGCGCGCGTACACCACGTTGACCCACGATGGCATTTTGTTGCCGGTAAGCTTTGAAAAACAAGCTGTCGCGCCTAAAGGCAAGCGCGTTATCAAGGCTGAGACCGCGAGACAAGTACGTGAAATGATGGTATCGGTAACAGAAGAAGGCGGTACCGGTATGGCCGGTGCGGTGGATGGTTTCGATGTTGGTGCCAAAACCGGTACGGCGCGTAAATTGGTTGGCGGTCGCTATGTTGACAACAAGCACGTTGCCACCTTTATCGGCTTTGCCCCTGCCAAAAATCCGCGCGTGATTGTGGCAGTCACGGTGGACGAACCAACCAAAAACGGCTACTACGGCGGCGTGGTGGCAGGTCCGGTATTTAAAGAAGTGATGGGTGGCAGCTTGAATATTTTGGGTGTCTCACCAACCAAACCACTGAGCGCACTGAAGCCGAAAGAAAAAGCATCCTCTTAATTTTTAAGCAATAAAGAGAATATTATGTTCAGCGAGTTAATTCCATTGGCTGAAACCGACTTACCTGCTCTGCTGTGTGAAAACGCAGCAGGGCGTTTGTTGCATTCAGACAGCCGCCAAATCAAGGCCGGTGATATTTTCGTTGCCTGCCAAGGCGAATACACCGATGGCCGCAGCTATATTCCGGCGGCGATTGCCAATGGCGCGGTATTTGTGTTTTGGGACGATGACGGCCGCTTTACTTGGAATCCAGAATGGAATGTGCCCAATCAAGGCATTAGAGATTTGAAACACCGTGCGGGTATTTTAGCGGCCGAAGTGTACGGCAATGTTTCAGACGGCCTCAAAGTATGGGGCGTAACCGGTACCAACGGCAAAACCTCCATCACCCAATGGCTGGCGCAAGCTGCTGATTTATTGGGTGAACCATGCGCCATTATCGGCACAGTCGGCAATGGCTTTTGGGGTAAGCTGGAAGAAACCAGCCACACCACCCCTGATCCGGTCACCGTGCAAACCTTGCTGCATAAATTCAAACAACAAGGTGCTACTGTGGCAGCGATGGAAGTGTCGAGCCACGGTTTAGATCAATTCCGTGTCAACGGCGTACCGTTTCAGACGGCCATTTTTACCAACCTCACACGCGACCATCTCGATTATCACGGCACCATGGAAGCGTACGGCGACATCAAAGCCCGTCTGTTTTACTGGCAGGGTTTGAAACACGCCGTGATTAATGTCGATGATGAATACGGCGCGGCTTTAGTAGGCCGTCTGAAACAAGATAAGCCTGAATTGGCGGTGTATGGCTATGGTTTTCATGCTGATGCGGATATCCGTATTGTTGAGTTTCAAGCATCTTCAGACGGCATGACCGTGGTGTTTGATACGCCATGGGGCAAAGGCGAATGCAACAGCGGTTTGCTGGGCCGATTCAACGCGCAGAATTTGGCCTCATGTGTCGGCTTGCTGTGTGCCAATGGTTATCCGCTGGATAAAGTATTGCAGGTTTTGGCGCAAATCCGACCGGCTACCGGTCGCATGGATTGCATCATGAATAGTGGCAAGCCTTTGGTGGTGGTCGATTACGCGCACACGCCGGATGCGTTGGAAAAAGCCTTGGCCACCTTGCAGGAAATCAAATCGAACGATGCCGCGCTGTGGTGTGTGTTTGGCTGCGGTGGCAATCGCGACCGCGGTAAACGCCCGCTGATGGGCGCGGCGGCAGTGGCTGGAGCGGATAAAGTGGTCGTGACCAGCGACAATCCACGCATGGAGCATCCGCAAGACATCATCAACGATATTCTGCCTGCAGTGCGCCAGCCTGAAAAAGTCGAAGCCGACCGTAAAGCGGCAATTGAATATGCCGTTGCCCATGCGGCGGCAAACGACATCATTTTAATTGCCGGAAAAGGCCACGAAACCTACCAAGACATGCAGGGCGTGAAGCATCATTTTTCCGACTTTGAAATTGCCAAAGCCGCGTTGGACGAGCGTTAATCCGGAAAGGCGACACCATGAAATACACCATCGGCCTGTGCATGGCTGCCATATTGGCATTGACTGCCTGCGGCGAAAAAGCAGTGGAGAAGCCGGCTGCCCAAGCAGAAAATAGCAGCGGCGAAGTGTTTAAATTCAATAAAACCAGCCACAGCGTCAATCCACAATACACTTTATACGGCTTGCGCCATTTGGTGATGAACAACCGCACCTATGCCAAAAAATACGCCAAAAAACACCCTGACCAATGGGCGCTGGGCGAAGAACATTTCCGCCGTGCCGAAAATGCGTTCCAAACCGACCAAGTAGAAGCGGCCGATGAAGCCTTCCGTTCGGCCATGGAGCAATATCAGGTGATTTTGAAAGCAGAAAAAGTACAAGGTTGATTTCAGACGGCCTTGATGAAGCAGGCCGTCTGAACAAGAAAGAATATTCATGCCCCACACACTTCACCGTGCTTTTTTAATCGGTGCCGCCTTCGTTTTATTGTTTGGTTGCAGCAGCGGAAAACTGCCGCGCCCCAATGCCGAAATCGCCCATTTGCGCGCGCAAACGCCACCAACTGCCGGCAGCTTGATGAATCCGGTCAAAGGTCATCGCTTCAGCGATACATGGCAGGCTGCCCGCAGTCACGGCCGCCGACATGAAGGTGTGGACATTTTCGCCAAGAAAAATACTAAAATCCGCAGCACCACCAACGGCGTGGTGACCAAAATCGGCAACAACAAACTTGGCGGCAAAGTCATCGGTATTCAAGGCCCCGGCGCATGGCATTATTATGCCCACTTGAATAAATTTGCCAACATCAAACTCAACCAGCGCGTGAAAGCCGGACAAACCATCGGTTATGTTGGCGACACGGGCAATGCCAAAGGCACGCGGCCGCATTTGCATTACGGCGTTTATCTGCCAAGCGGTGCGGTGAATCCTTATCCCTTGATTAATCAGAATAAGTAGGTAAAATTATCCGCCCTAAAAAATGCGCCGCCTAATTATTGGCGTACACAGCCATCTTTTCAGACGGCCTCAGCTTTTGATAGGCCGTCTGAAAAAAAATAAACCAGCCAAAGAAACCATGAAACCTTTAGATTTACATTTCATCTGCCAAGCCCTCAACCTGTCTATGCCGTCTGAAAATCAGCCGGTGCAGCGCATTGTGACCGACAGCCGCGACATTCAAAGCGGCGATGTGTTTTTTGCGCTGGCAGGCGAACATTTCGACGCGCATGATTTTGTCGGCGATGTGTTGGAATGCGGTGCGGCGGCAGTAGTGGTATCGCGTGAAGATTGTGCGTGGCTGGAAGGTGCGTTGAAGGTAGAAGATACCTTGGCGGCCTTGCAAACTTTGGCCAAAGCGTGGCGGGATAATGTGGATCCGTTTGTGTTCGGCGTGACCGGCTCAAGCGGCAAAACCACGGTAAAAGGAATGCTGGCCGGTGTGTTGCGCCATCAGTTCGGCGATGAAGCCGTGTTGGCCACCGCCGGTAATTTCAACAACCACATCGGCTTGCCGCTGACCTTGTTGAAATTAAATGAGAAACACCGTTATGCCGTGATTGAAATGGGCATGAACCATTTCGGTGAATTGTCGCTGTTGACCCGCATCGCCCAGCCCGATGTGGCGCTGGTAAACAATGCCTTGCGCGCGCACGTCGGTTGCGGTTTTGACGGCGTGGGCGATATTGCCAAAGCCAAAAGCGAAATTTACGAAGGCTTGGCTTCAGACGGCCTCGCCTTGATTCCTTGTGAAGATGCCAATATCGACACTTTCAAAGCCGCCACAGGCCGTCTGAACGTGAAAACTTTCGGAGCGGAAAGTGGCGATGTGCACGCCGAAAATATCGTGTTGAAGCCTTTATCATGCGAATTTGATTTGGTGTGCGGCGGCGAACGTGCGGCGGTGGTGTTACCGGTGCCAGGTAAACACAATGTCAGCAATGCTTGTGCGGCAGCCGCTTTGGCGCACGCAGCGGGCTTGAACCTGCAACAGATTTCAGACGGCCTCAAACATTTCAGCAACATCAAAGGCCGCTTGCAAATCAAACAAGGCATTAAAGGCGCGACTCTGATTGATGATACCTATAATGCCAATCCCGACAGCATGAAAGCCGCGCTGGACGTATTGGCCGCCCTGCCTGCACCGCGCGTGTTTGTGATGGGCGATATGGGTGAGTTGGGCGAAGACGAAGCTGCCGCCATGCACGCCGAAGTCGGTGCATATGCGCGTGACAAAGGTATTGAGTTTGCCTATTTTGTCGGCGACGACAGCGTGGAAGCAGCGGAAACATTTGGTGCCGATGGCTTGTGGTTTGCGGCCAAAGACCCGCTGATTCAAGTGATGAGCCATGATTTGCCGCCAAACGCGCATGTGCTGGTGAAGGGTTCGCGCTTTATGAAAATGGAAGAAGTGGTCGAAGCATTGATCAATGCAGAGGCCGTCTGAAATTATTGAATGCCGTCTGAACCGATTGGTTTTTCAGACGGCCTGTCATCATCATTTAACCTAGCAGGGCAGCGGTGTTGCCTTGCTGACCAAAAAGTAAAAAAGGAAGTTTGAATGTTTTTATGGCTTGCCCATTTCAGCGATTGGTTTACTGCGCTGAACGTTTTCCAATACACCACATTCCGTGCGGTGATGGCGGCATTGACCGCGCTGGTGTTTTCACTGCTGCTCGGTCCGTGGACAATTCGCAAGCTGACGGCGTTGAAAGTCGGCCAAGCGGTGCGTACCGATGGTCCGCAAACCCACTTGGTGAAAAACGGCACGCCAACCATGGGCGGCTCGCTGATTTTGACCGCGATTGCCGTATCGACTTTGCTGTGGGGTAATTGGGGCAATCCGTATATCTGGATTTTGCTGGCGGTGTTGCTGTCAACCGGCGCGCTGGGTTTCTACGACGACTGGCGCAAAGTGGTTTATAAAGCCCCAGACGGCGTATCGGCCAAATTCAAAATGGTGTGGCAATCGACTGTGGCTTTGCTGGCCGGTATTTTCCTGTTTTACGCGGCCGAACTGCCTTCTAGCACCGAATTTATCGTGCCGTTTTTCAAGCAAATTGCTTATCCTTTGGGCGGCATCGGCTTTGTAGTGCTGACTTATCTGGTGATTGTCGGCACATCCAATGCGGTGAACCTGACCGACGGTTTGGACGGTTTGGCTGCGTTCCCTGTGGTGTTGGTAGCCGGCGGTTTGGCCATTTTTGCCTATGCCAGCGGCCACACCGAATTTGCCCGCTATCTGCAATTGCCTTATGTGGCCGGCGCCAATGAAGTGGTGATATTCTGCGCGGCGATGTGTGGGGCGTGTTTGGGCTTTTTGTGGTTTAACGCGTATCCGGCGCAAGTCTTTATGGGCGACGTGGGTGCATTGGCCTTGGGCGCGGCTTTGGGTACGGTGGCCGTGATTGTGCGTCAGGAAATCGTGTTGTTCATCATGGGCGGTTTGTTTGTGGTGGAAGCGATTTCGGTGATGTTGCAGGTCGGCTGGTATAAGCGCACCAAAAAACGCATTTTCCTGATGGCGCCGATTCATCACCATTACGAACAAAAAGGCTGGAAAGAAACGCAAGTGGTGGTGCGCTTTTGGATTATCACCATTGTGTTGGTGCTGATTGGTTTGAGCACCTTGAAAATTCGCTAATGAAAACAGGCCGTCTGAATGCTTTATCGTTCAGACGGCTTTGGAGCAGCTATGTATCACGCATTAGGCGGTGAGCAAGGTGTGCGTGCCTTGACTGACCGTTTTTACGACTTAATGGAACTCGAGCCAAAATATCAAGCCTTGCGCGAAATGCATGGCGACGATATGGCCTTGATTCGCGACAAGCTCTACGAATTTTTCAGCGGTTGGCTCGGTGGGCCGCCTTTGTTTGAACAAAAATACGGCCATCCACAACTTCGTGCGCGCCATATGCCGTTTGCCGTAAAAAGCCAAGTGCGCGACGAATGGGTGGCCTGTTTTGCCCAAGCCTTGAGTGAATTAGAAGTCGACAAAAAGCTGGCCGAACCTTTGCTGCTGCAAATCTATGCCATGGCCGATTGGATGCGCAATCAACATGAAGACGGTGTTGCGCCGCCGATGCCACCCGGCGCCAGCAGCCCGGAAGACAGACTGGCCGCGTTGCAGGAAATGCTGCCGCGTTATGATGTAAACGGATTTTTTCAGACGGCCTGAATATCCACAATAAAACCTATTGAATCGAACACAAAATGAATTGGCAAAATAAAAAAGTATTGGTCGCAGGTTTGGGCGGCTCGGGCATTTCGATGATTGCATTTCTGCGTCAAGCCGGTGCCGAAGTGGCGGCTTACGATGCGGCACTTAAGCCTGAGCGCGTGGCGCAAATCGGTAAAATGTTTGACGGCTTGAAGTTTTATACAGGCCGTCTGAAAGATGCGTTGGCAGAAGGTTTCGATACGCTGGCCATCAGTCCGGGCATCAGCGAGCGTCAGCCGGATATTGCCGAATTTAAAGCCAATGGCGGCCGCGTGTTGGGCGACATTGAAATATTGGCCGGTGTGTTGAACGAGCGCGGCGATAAAGTGATTGCCATCACAGGCAGCAACGGCAAAACCACCGTCACCAGTTTGGTCGGCTATTTGTGTATCAAATGCGGCTTGGATACCGTGATTGCGGGTAATATCGGTACGCCGGTGTTGGAAGCCGAATTGCAGCGTGAAGGCAAAAAAGCCGATGTGTGGGTGTTGGAATTGTCCAGCTTCCAATTGGAAAACACCGAAAACCTGCGCCCGAGCGCGGCGACGGTATTGAATATTTCCGAAGACCATCTCGACCGCTACGATGATTTGCTTGATTACGCCCATGCCAAAGACAAAATTTTCCGTGGCGAAGGCGTGCAGGTATTGAATGCGGACGATGTATTCTGCCGCGCCATGAAACGGGCCGAGTGCGAAGTAAAATGGTTTTCGATTGAACATACGGCCGATTATTGGCTGGAACGCGAAACAGGCCGTCTGAAACACGGTAGCGATAATTTGCTGGCCACAGCCGATATTCCGCTGCAAGGTCTGCACAATGCGGCCAATGTGCTGGCGGCAGTAGCCTTGTGTGAAGCCATTGGTTTGCCGCGCGAAGCTTTGTTGGAACACGTCAAAACCTTCCAAGGCCTGCCGCACCGCGTGGAAAAAATCGGTGAGAAAAACGGCGTGATTTTTATCGACGACAGCAAAGGCACCAATGTCGGTGCCACCGCTGCCGCAATTGCCGGTTTGCAAAATCCGCTGTGGGTAATTTTGGGCGGTGTGGGTAAAGGCCAAGATTTCTCGCCGCTGAAAAACGTGTTGGCAGGCAAGGCTAAAGGCGTGTTGCTGATTGGCGAAGACGCGCCGCTGATTCGCCGTGATTTAGCCGATTGCGGCGTGGCGATGACCGATTGCGCTACTCTGCAAGAAGCGGTTCAGACGGCCTATGCCCAAGCTGAAGCGGGCGATGTGGTGTTGTTGAGTCCGTCTTGCGCCAGCTTTGATATGTTTACTGGTTATGCGCATCGGGCGGAAGTGTTTATCGAGGCATTTCGGGCTTTGTAGGCCGTCTGAACGCGCCACTGAAATAACCATTTAATTCATAAGAATAATCTCTGTTCAGACGGCCTGAATATGTCAGGCCGTCTGAACACTTTACTCAAGCTGCAATGCTTTTTTAACATGAATGTCCTAACTAAACTTTCTAATTATATATCCCGTCATGTATCCCGATTCTTAGACAGGCCTATTGTACGCAGCGGTCAAAAAATCGATGTTTCGTTGTTGTGGATGATTATTCTGCTGACGGCATTCAGTCTGCTGATGATTTATTCGGCTTCGATTGCGTATGCGGCCGCTGAAGGCGGTAATCAGTATTCTTTTTTGTATAAGCAGGCAATTTTTATCATTTTGGGTGTGGTTGTGTGCGGCATTATTTCTCTTTTCAAAATGACGTCTTGGAAAAAGTTTATGCCGTGGTATTTCGCCTTGTGCGGGATATTGTTGGTTGTGGTATTGGGCGTGGGGCGTGAGATTAACGGTGCGACGCGCTGGATTCACATCGGTCCGATTAACCTGCAGCCGACCGAAATGTTTAAATTGGCTGTGATTCTGTATTTAGCCAGTTTGTTTACACGCAAAGCGGAAGTGTTGCAGAGTGTGAAAAAAATCATCAAACCGGGCTCGCTGTTGGTGGTCGGCCTGATTTTGATTATGGCACAACCCGATTTCGGCTCGTTTGCGGTGATTATCGGCATCATTATGGGAATGCTGTATTTGGCCGGTTTCCCGCCGAAATATTTTGCCATGATGTCGATGATGGTGTTGATCGGTATGGGCGGCTTGATTGTGGCTGCGCCTTACCGTATGGCACGATTTGCTGGCTTTCTTGATCCATGGGCAGATCCATTGGGCAAGGGCTATCAGTTGACCCATTCCTTGATGGCGATTGCACGCGGCGAATGGTTGGGCGTGGGTTTAGGGGCGAGTTTGGAAAAACGCTTTTACCTGCCTGAAGCGCATACCGACTTTATTTTCGCCGTGATTGGCGAAGAATTCGGCTTTTTGGGCATGTGTGTGCTGGTGTTTTGTTATGGCTGGCTGGTGGTGCGAGCTTTTTCCATCGGCAAGCAGGCGCGGGATTTGGATTTGATTTTCAGCGCCTATGTAGCCAACGGTATCGGCATTTGGATTTGGATTCAGAGTTTCTTTAATATCGGTGTAAACATCGGTATTCTACCAACCAAGGGCTTACCCTTGCCGTTGATGTCGTACGGTGGTTCGGCTGTGGTGATTATGTTAATCTGCATGACATTGTTGTTGCGGATTGATTATGAAAACCGCCAAAAAATGCGCGGTTATCAGATAGAAGGATAGAATAAATGGGCGGTAAGACATTTATGTTGATGGCCGGCGGTACCGGCGGCCATATTTTTCCGGCATTGGCTGTGGCCGACTCCTTGCGTGCGCGCGGCCATCATGTGATTTGGCTGGGTAGCGAAGGCGCAATGGAAACACGTATCGTGCCGCAATACAATATTTTATTGGAAACCTTGGCGATTAAAGGTGTGCGCGGCAATGGTTTGAAACGCAAGCTGATGCTGCCGTTTACGCTGTTTAAAACCGTTCGCGCGGCACAGCGCATCATCAAAGAACACCGCGTGGCCTGCGTGATTGGTTTTGGTGGTTTTGTGACTTTTCCGGGCGGTGTGGCAGCCAAATTGTGCGGCGTGCCGATTGTGATTCACGAGCAAAATGCCGTGGCCGGTTTGTCCAACCGCCAATTGTCACGCTGGGCGAAACGCGTGCTGTATGCCTTCCCGAAAGCGTTTGAACACGAAAACGGTTTGGTCGGCAATCCCGTGCGCGCAGATATTGCCAATTTGCCGACACCGGCAGAACGCTTTGCCGGTAGAGCAGGCCGTCTGAAAATATTGGTGATGGGCGGCAGCTTGGGTGCAGATATTCTGAACCAAACCTTGCCGAAAGCGTTGGCTTTATTGCCTGAGAATGAGCGCCCGCAAATGTATCATCAATCCGGTCGCAACAAATTGGGCAGCCTACAGGCCGACTATGATGCCTTGGGCGTGGAAGCTGAGTGCGTGGAATTTATTACCGACATGGTATCGGCGTATCGCGATGCTGATTTGGTGATTTGCCGCGCCGGTGCGCTGACGATTGCTGAATTGACTGCTGCCGGTGTCGGCGCGTTGTTGGTGCCGTATCCGCATGCGGTGGATGACCACCAAACTGCCAATGCCCGTTTTATGGTGCGCGCGCAAGCCGGTTTGCTGTTGCCACAGCCGCAGTTGACGCCGGAAAAATTGGCCGAAGTGTTGAGCGGTTTAACGCGCGAACAATGTTTGCAATGGGCAGAACAAGCACGCACATTGGCCTTGCCGCACAGCGCGGATGATGTGGCACAAGCCGCGATTGATATAGTGGGTTGAGTCTTTTAAATAGGCCGTTTGAAAAGAGTAGGGCAGTTTTCAGACGGCCTGACATGCTATGTTAATTATCCTTTACAATAAAACAATGGCGCATAACGCAGCAGCCCTTTAGAATAACGCTTTTACGTAAAAATTGACTTCGGGACAGAAATCATGATGAAAAATCGAGTAACCAATATTCACTTTGTCGGCATCGGCGGCGTCGGCATGTGCGGCATTGCTGAAGTGTTGCACAATTTGGGTTTTAAGGTTTCCGGTTCCGACCAGTCGAAAAACGCCACCACCGAGCACTTATCGGCCTTGGGTATTCAAGTGTACCCCGGACATACCGCCGAACACGTGAATGGCGCCGATGTGGTGGTGACCTCTACCGCCGTAAAATCCGATAATCCTGAAGTGGTGGCGGCCAATGAGCAGCATATTCCTGTGATTCCGCGCGCACTGATGCTGGCGGAACTGATGCGTTTCCGTGACGGCATCGCTATTGCCGGTACCCACGGTAAAACTACTACTACCAGCCTGACCGCTTCGATTTTGGCGGCCGCCGGGTTGGATCCCACTTTTGTGATTGGTGGCAAACTTACTGCCGCCGGTTCGAATGCCCGTTTGGGTCAGGGCGAATACATCGTGGCCGAAGCCGATGAATCGGATGCGTCTTTTCTGCATTTGACGCCGATTATGTCGGTGGTGACCAACATCGATGAAGATCACATGGATACATACGGCCACAGCGTGGAAAAGCTGCATCAGGCCTTCATCGATTTTATTCACCGCATGCCGTTTTACGGTAAAGCATTTTTGTGTATCGACAGCGAATACGTGCGTGCGATTGTGCCAAAAGTGAGCAAACCGTTTGCCACTTATGGCTTGGACGATACTGCGGATATTTACGCCACCAATATTGAAAACGTCGGTGCGCAAATGAAATTTACCGTGCATGTCAACATGAAAGGCCACGAGCAAGCGCCGTTTGAAGTGGTGTTGAATATGCCGGGTCGCCATAATGTATTGAACGCTTTGGCCGCCATCGGTGTGGCCTTAGAAGTGGGCGCTTCGGTTGAAGCCATCCAACAAGGCTTGCTCGGCTTTGCCGGTGTTGGCCGCCGTTTCCAAAAATATGGTGAAGTGGCCTTGCCAAAAGGCGGTAAAGCGCTGTTGGTTGACGATTACGGCCACCATCCGGTGGAAATGGCCGCCACTGTGGCCGCCGCGCGTGGTGCGTATCCGGATAAGCGTTTGGTGTTGGCATTCCAACCACACCGCTACACGCGTACCCGCGATTTGTTTGAAGACTTTACCAAGGTATTGAATACCGTTGATTCGCTGGTGTTGACCGAAGTGTATGCCGCCGGTGAAGAACCGATTGCCGCCGCCGATTCGCGTGCCTTGGCGCGCGCCATTCGCGTATTGGGTAAACTAGAGCCGATTTACTGCGAAAACGTAGCCGAATTACCGGAAATGTTGCTGAATGTGTTGCAAGATGGCGATGTGGTGTTGACCATGGGTGCTGGCAGCATCAATAAAGTACCGCAAGCCATGTTGGATGCGAGCAAACAATAATAATGGGAAAGGCCGTCTGAATAAGTTTGGCCGTCTGAAAGATTAGAAAGACAAGCAGTATGCAGAATTTTGGCAAAGTGGCCGTGTTGATGGGCGGTTTCTCAACCGAACGCGACGTTTCCTTAGATAGCGGCGCCGCGATTTTGGCGGCTCTGAAAAGCAAAGGTGTTGATGCGCATGCGTTCGACCCGAAAGAAACCCCGTTAGGCGAATTGAAAACCCAAGGTTTTCAGACGGCCTTCAATATCTTACACGGCACTTACGGCGAAGATGGCGTGATTCAAGGCGCGTTGGAATTGATGAACATGCCTTACACCGGCAGCGGTGTGGCCGCTTCGGCCATCGGTATGGATAAATACCGTTGCAAACTGATTTGGCAGGCTTTGGGCTTGCCTGTGCCGGAATTTGCTGTTTTGCGTGACGACAGCGATTTCGATGCGGTTGAAAAAACCTTAGGTTTGCCGATGTTTGTCAAACCGGCGGCAGAAGGCAGCAGCGTCGGCGTGGTAAAAGTGAAAGAAGCAGGCCGTCTGAAAGCGGTTTACGAAGAATTAAAGCATTTGCAGGGTGAGATTATTGCCGAACGTTTCATTGGCGGCGGTGAATATTCTTGTCCGGTATTGGGCAACCGCGGTTTGCCGAGCATCCACATTATTCCGCAAACCGAGTTCTACGACTGGGAAGCCAAATACCAGCGCGACGATACCGTTTACCAATGTCCATCTGATTTGAGCGAGAGCGATGAAGCCTTGATGCGCGAGTTGGCGGTACGCGGTGCGCAGGCGATTGGCGCGGAAGGTTGTGTGCGCGTTGACTTTCTGAAAGATACAGATGGTAAGCTGTATCTGTTGGAAATCAATACCTTGCCGGGTATGACCAGTCACAGTTTAGTACCGAAATCCGCCGCACAAACCGGCTTGGATTTTGCCGATTTATGTCTTGAAATTTTGAAAACTGCTCATGTGGGATGATGCCGGCGCCTTGAGGCGGTTAACAAGATGGTTGAGTGTGTTGGTGGTGCTGTTGCTCATCGGCACAGGTGTGGCATGGGTGTATCATTCAGACCACTTTCCCATCAAACAGGTTGCTATTGAAGGCAAGCTGACCCATATTGATGGCAAAGAGCTGCAAACCATTGCGCAAAAACATTTGGTCGGCAATATTTTTCGCGCCGACATGAATGCCGCGCAAGAAGCTTTTCAACAATTGCCTTGGGTGGATTCGGCTTTGGTGCGCCGACGCTTGCCGGATACCGTTGAAATTCATCTGACCGAGCGCATAGCCATCGCAAAATGGAAAAAATCGGGTTTGGTCGATACCAAAGGCAATGTGTTCCAAGCCACGCTGGAGCAGGATTTGCCGGTTTTCGAAGGCCAGCCCGGTACCGGTAAAGATATGGTGAAACACTACAACGAATTTACCGGCATTCTCGGTGCGCGTGATTTGAAAGTGAAAGAGCTGATTTACACGCCGCGTTCGGCTTGGTCGGTGGTGTTGGACAACGGCATTACCGTGCGCTTAGGGCGCGAGCATGAAATCAAACGCTTGCAGTTTTTCGCCGAAATTTGGCCAAGCCTGCTGCAAAAACATCGCGACCGTTTATCGTATGTCGATATGCGTTATAAAGACGGTTTTTCGGTGCGATACAAACAACCTTTGGATGGGCCGTCTGAATAATCAGGCTCAGTAAAAAAATACAACATTAGCGAAATGAATGGGAATTTATGGAACAAGGCAAATACATCAGTGCATTAGACATCGGCACGTCAAAAGTGATTGCACTCATCGGGGAAGTGCAAGAAGACAATGAAATCCATATTGTCGGTTTGGGTCAGGCGCCATCACGCGGCTTGAAAGCCGGGATGGTGACCAATATCGATGCGACTGCACAAGCCATCAAACAAGCAGTAAATGAAGCCGAATTAATGGCCGATACCAAAATTTCCCGTGTCACCACGGGTATTGCCGGTAACCACATCCGCAGCCTGAATTCGCAAGGCGTGGTGAAAATCAAAGACGGCGAGGTGACGCAGGCCGATATCGACCGCGCCATCGAAACCGCCAAAGCCATCAACATCCCGCCTGACCACAATATTTTGCATACCGTGGTGCAGGAATACATCATCGATAACCAGCCGGGCGTAAAGGAGCCAATCGGCATGAGCGGCGTGCGCTTGGATACGCGGGTGCACATCATTACCGGCGCCAATACCGCTTTGCAAAACATCCAAAAATGCATTCAGCGTTGCGATTTGCAGATGGATCAAATCATGCTGCAACCTTTGGCCAGCGGCCAAGCCGTGTTGACTGAAGATGAAAAAGATTTGGGCGTGTGTGTGATCGATATCGGTGGTGGCACGACTGACATTGCGGTTTATACCAACGGCGCCATTCGCCATACCGCCGTCATTCCGGTAGCAGGCGACTTGATCACCAAAGATTTGGCGCAAGCTTTACGTACGCCGCACAGCGCCGCCGAATACATCAAAATCCATTACGGCGTGGCCATTCCAACCATGGAAGGCTTGGACGAAATGGTTGAAGTGCCAAGCGTGGGCGACCGTTTGCCGCGCCAAATTTCACGCCGTGTATTGGCTAGTGTGATTGGCCCGCGTGTGGAAGAAATTTTGGAATTGACCTTAAACGAGTTGCGCCGCTCAGGCTTCCCTGAAGAAGTGTTGACTTCCGGTATCGTGTTGACCGGTGGTGCATCTATGTTGACCGGTATTGTCGAGTTAACAGAAGAAATCTTCAATCTGCCGGCGCGTATCGGTGTACCGCAAGAAATGGGAGGCGTATCAGAGCGTATCCGTAATCCGCGCTATGCGACTGCCATCGGCTTATTACAAGTAGCACGCGGCGAAGAAGACGGTAGCCCGGTAACCGGCGCGGTACATGTTGGCGGTGATAGCGGTGAAAAACTCAGCTTGTGGGCGCGCTTCCAAAAATTCTTAAAAGATAATTTTTAATCCGTTAAAGTTGCTAATTTGTTATGGTAGATGTTCAGACGGCCTATTCGGTTGGTATCATTGTTTAGGCTGTCTGAAAGCAGACTGTATGTTTTTTGTTTAAAAAGCGCTGAGGAAAACGAACAGATATGGTTCATGGCAGAAGTATTTTGCAAGTGATCGGATACTTCTTATATAATATACAGTGAGAATTTATTTTTAACCGTCCTCACAGCAGGGCGCGGAGGAGTATTGAATGGAATTTGTTTACGACGTAGCGGAATCAGCCGCAAGCCCTGCAGTCATTAAAGTGATTGGTTTGGGTGGCGGTGGCTGCAATGCCATCAACAACATGATTGAAAACACCATTCAAGGTGTGGAATTCATCAGTGCCAATACAGATGCCCAATCATTGGGTAAAAACAATGCGGCCAAACGTATTCAATTGGGCACAAATCTGACCCGTGGTTTGGGTGCGGGTGCCAATCCTGAAATTGGACGTGCGGCTGCTCAAGAAGAGCGTGAAGCCATCGAAGATGCCATTCGTGGCGCCAATATGTTGTTCATTACCACCGGTATGGGTGGTGGTACCGGTACCGGTGCGGCACCTGTAGTGGCAGAAATCGCCAAAGAAATGGGTATTCTGACCGTTGCCGTGGTAACCCGTCCGAGCAATTTTGAAGGTAATAAACGCGGACATATCGCTCAAAACGGTTTGGAGCAATTGAAGAGCCAAGTGGATTCTCTGATCGTGATCCCGAATGACAAATTATTCACCGTCTTGGGTGAAGATGCCACCATGCGTGAAGCATTCCGTGCGGCAGACGATGTATTGCGTAACGCCGTTGCCGGTATTTCTGAAGTGGTGACCAACCCTGGTTTCATCAACGTTGACTTTGCCGACGTGAAAAACGTGATGGGCATTAAAGGTATGGCCATGATGGGCTCGGGCTTTGCTCAAGGTATTGATCGTGCACGTTTGGCGACCGAACAAGCGATTTCCAGCCCATTGCTGGATGGCGTAACCTTGGATGGCGCACGCGGTGTATTGGTGAATGTGACCACTGCACCAGGTTGCCTGAAAATGTCTGAATACGGCGAAATTATGAAAGTGGTGAACAGCAATGCTCACCCTGATGCCGAATGTAAGTTTGGTACCGCTGAAGATGAAAACATGAGCGAAGATGCGATTCGAGTGACCATTATTGCCACCGGTTTGCAAGAACACGGCCATCAACAAGTCGCACCAGTACGCACTTCTTCACGCGTACAGCAAAGCTTGGGTGGTCGCGAAGAGTATGCACCACAACAAGCACAGCAATCGCACAACATCGATGGTTTGGTACGTTCAGGCCGTGGCACACGCGGTATGAACCTGACTGCTGCTGACTTCGGTAATCAATCGGTTTTGGATGATTTTGAAATTCCGGCTATTTTGCGTCGTCAAAATTCTTCTGATAATTGATTAGATGAACCTTTAAAAAGCCTGCTGAAATAGCAGGCTTTTTTGTTTGAGATAATTGAAATGAAAGGCCGTCTGAATGTTATGTTTCAGATGGCCTTCGTATGTTGTCGTTTGCTGAACCATCAGATAAAACGGGATTTACGCCCAGTTTTCAGCCAGGTGGTTGGCTTCTTCTAATCGTTCGATGGTGCCGACATCCAGCCAAAGCCCATTATGCTTTTGGCCGCTGATTTGTTGTTGATCCATTGCTGCTCGTAAAAGTGGCGCTAATTTGGCGGCTTGATGGGCAGGGGTGTGCTGAAATAAGTCAGGGTGATAAACACCCATGCCGCTAAATGTTAATCCTTGGCCGTTATGTGGATCGGAGGCAATCAGGCCGTCTGAAAGCAGGCCAAAGTCGCCTTTTAGGTTGTGTGCCGGATTGTTAACCAGCCATAAATGCGCTAGTTGCTGTTTTTGCGTTAAGGTGTGCGCCACAGAAGCAGCTGCTTGAAAATCAATGTCGGTTAAAACGTCGCCATTGATGACCAAAAAGGGATCATTGCCCAATAAAGGCAAAGCGGTGGCGATGCCACCGGCAGTTTCCAGGCCGCCGGATAGCTCGGGTGAATAGGCAATATTGACGCCGTATTGTGCACCGTTGCCCAAAGTTTGTTCGATTTGTTCGCCCAGCCATGCGTAGTTGATGACAATTTCTGTGATTCCGGCTTGTTTCAGGCGGCGTAAATGCCAGCCGATCAGTGGCTCTTTACCAACTTTTAACAGCGGTTTGGGGCAGGTATCGGTCAGGGGGCGCATGCGCTCGCCACGGCCGGCAGCCAGAATCATTGCTTTCATGTGTGTGTCCAAAAAAATTATGAAATATTTGAAATTGTATAGCCGATAGCATACTTCGACAAGTTGGGGTATGAATGATTCATGCAGTTTATCGAGTTTAACTTCCGATAAGCATAAATTTCAGATGACCTTTTTATCATCTATTATAGTATCGGCATAAAAAAAGAAATAATGATTATGGGGTCTGCGTGATTTTAAACCATTCAGAAAGAATAAAGATGAAGAAAACTGCACTCCTCTTACCTTTGTTGTTGTCAGCCTGTTTCCCAGTGGTAATTCCGGTAGCGAATCCTTTGGATAAAGCACCGAATATTTATGGTGCTTGGCGCTTAAGCGATGTCGGCGGCTATTCACCGAATGATCCTAATGCGATTTTTACCATTAACAATAGTGATGATGGCTTTAGCGCGGTGTCGGAATGTATGAAGGTATCCGGCCGCTACAATGTGGGTGGTAACCATGCGCTGACGTTTAATCAAATTCAAGCGGATAATCAATGCACTGAAAATGTGGCCGAACGCTATTTGCCAAGTGAATTGCAAAATGTGCGTAGCTACCGCTTCAATTCGCGTCATTTGGAATTGTTGAATGAACAAGGCCGCGTAGTGTTGGTGGGTAAGCGTTTGCGTACTGAAAAAGCCACAGGTCAAGCGGATTCGGGTGAGACGCCTTATTTATTGGATGCACGCCGCAATTAAGTATGGATAAGAAAAGGCCGTCTGAAACTTTGTTGTTCAGACGGCCTTTTGCTATGCCAATGATTTAAATTGTCTGCGGAAATACAATAAAGCAGGCGAGATGGTGTCGGCCACTTTGATTTCATTGAGACGGACATAAAAAATATAGTGCGTGCCGATTTCATGCTGCTCGATAACTTGGCCATGCAGATGAGCCAACGCGCCTTCTACTTCGAGTTGACCGGTTTGGCCGCGATGCCAAATATGGTATTCAAAGCGCTCTTCCGGTGAGAGATTGGTCATGCCGGCAAAATGCTCGGCAATGTCTTGCTGGCTGTCTGAAAGCGTGTTGATACATAAATCACGGTTTTGCAGCAAAATCGGGATAATCGCCGCTTCACGGTTGATGCACAGCATAATGGTAGGCGGCTCGTCGGTTACAGATGTTACGGCGGTCATGGTAATGCCGTAACGCCCAGCAGCACCGTCTGTCGTAATGACATGTACACCTGCTGCTGCAGAAGCCATGGCATCACGAAACGGTTGCTTAAGTGTGTGTGTGGAATCAGTCATTCTGTGATAACTTTTTATTTTAAAGCCTGCTCGATTTCAGAGAGCTCGGCCAGCAATTTTTGTAGTGCGTCTAATTTTTCTTTGGTGTAAATGGCCTCAATGGCATCGTAGCGGTCGTCCACTTGCGCACCAATGGTCTGATAAAGCTTTTCGCCTTCTTGGGTCAGCTTCAGATACACGCGGCGCTGGTCGTTGGAAGGTTTCAGGCGTACGGCTAAGCCGGCTTTTTCCAAACGGGTCAGAATGCCGGTCAGGCTAGGACGCAAGATGCAGGCTTTGTTGGCTAAATCTTGGAAATCTAAGGTGCCGTTTTCGGCCAGTAGGCGGATAATACGCCACTGTTGGTCGGTCACGTTGGCTTGGTTCAAAATTGGGCGAAATTGCGTCATCAAGGCTTCTCGCGCTTGAATCAGGGCAATATTAATCGATGCGTGTTTAGATTGGTTAGGCATGAGAAGTTCTCCGTTGTAACTATGGTTCAAATCATGGAAGCGTGGCAGGGTAATAAGGGCTTACGCCTAAGGTTATGGGATGCCGTTGTACAAATTCAGATTGAAACAAATGGCATGCTGCTTGAGCTTTGATTGAATACGGTATTAATTTGTTTTGATGATAATAATGATAAGATTTTTGAGCTATCCTCTAAGCCTATATTAGTATATTTTAGAAATAATCTCAATAGAATCATTAAGTATTAATGTTAAGATAGTTTGTTTATTTTAAAAATAACGATGATTTACACAATAATACCGTTTAATTTTGACAAGCCGATTTTATGTTTAAAATAATCGGATTTCTTAGATACAAATATCAATACATTAGATTACTGATCAGCATACGCAGGCGCAAGCCCCAATAGCTGCTGATGCCGGTAGTGGCGTGGAGCATTTGGCCTTTTTTCACGAAAACAATGGTGGGTGTGACATTGATGTCCCATTGTTGGGCAATCAGGCCGTCTGAATCGTTGACGGTTGGGAAAGATAATTGATTTTGGTTGAGGTATTGTTGTAATGCTGTATCGTCACCTGATTTCAAGGCAATGCTAATCACAGGAATATGGTTTTGGTGAAGTTTCTCAACCGTCGGAGAGGTATATTTGCAGATCCCGCACCATGTTCCCCAGAAATACACAATTGCGACACGGTCTTGGCTAAGTTGATTTAGTGAAGTGTGGTTTTGATTAAGGGTAATTAGATTCTGTTCAGCAAAAGCAATAGGCTGGTTGGGTTTGCGCCACCAGTCAATAGCAATAGAAATCAGCGCAAAAATCAGCGCGGCTTGTAGAAAAGATTTGAGATAAGAGAGTAGTGTGCGTGACATAGTAAGAAGTTTCATCGCAAGAAAAACAGGCCATGCGCGGCCTGCTTTTGTTTTTGGCATCTAGTGAATCATTATTTTTTCACAATGCGCGTGTACACAGCCAAAATGATGATTGCGAAGATGGTGGAAGCAATCCAGCCTGCGCCTTCGCCGACTTGGTACCAACCTAACGCTTCACCAACCACGCCGGCCAATGCCGCGCCGGCAATACCCAAAAGCGTGGTCATGATGAAACCTAATTTATCGTTACCCGGATGTAAAAATTTAGCCAATACGCCAACGATAAAACCTACTAAAATTGTGCCTAACCAGCCCATAATATTCCTTTCATCATTAATATATTCTTGCCGCCTGTTTTGATGTAGTGCGGATGGTTTTATCATACCGAGACGGCGGGTTGAAGTCTTTTTTTATTGCATATCTTTTCAAAAATTAAGATATTTTGCAAGATTGGATCATCGAACTTTAGATGAAAGGGGCGTTAATGGGTGGGTAGGCCGTCTGAAAAATTCGGTAACGGGTGGCAAAGGTAATAAAAAAGCCCGGCAATAATTGCGGGCTTTTTTGGATAATATCTGAAAACGAATTAACGTTTTGAGAATTGTTTTGCGCGACGTGCTTTGCGCAAACCTGGTTTTTTACGTTCCACTTCACGGGCGTCGCGGGTTACGAAGCCGGCAGCAGACAGAGCAGGTTTCAAAGCAGCATCGAAGTCGATCAGGGCGCGGGTGATGCCGTGACGGATAGCGCCAGATTGGCCGGTTTCGCCGCCGCCGATAACATTAACTTTAATGTCGAATGATTCTGCGTTTTCAGTCAGAACCAATGGCTGGCGAACAACCATGCGGCTGGTTTCGCGGGCGAAAAATTCGTCAACAGGGCGACCGTTAACGGTGATTTGACCGTTACCTTTGGTCAGAAATACACGAGCCACTGAACTTTTGCGGCGGCCTGTGCCGTAGTAGTATTTACCGTTCATGTCGTGTCCTTATTTCAATTCTAAAACTTTAGGTTGTTGTGCAGCATGGCCGTGCTCTTCGCCGGCATACACTTTCAGTTTTTTGATCATGGCGTAACCCAAAGGACCTTTTGGCAACATGCCTTTTACGGCTTGTTCCAAAGCGCGGCCTGGGAATTGCTCTTGCATTTGACGGAATGAACGCTCATAGATACCGCCAGGGAAGCCTGAGTGACGGTAGTATTTTTTGTCTTCGAATTTAGCACCGGTCACGCGCAATTTGTCTGCATTGATGACGATGATGTAGTCACCAGTGTCGACGTGAGGGGTGTATTCAGGTTTGTGTTTGCCACGCAGACGGTGTGCGACTTCGGCAGCAACGCGACCCAAAACTTTGTCTTGAGCGTCGATGACGAACCATTCGCGCTTCACCTCATGCGGTTTCGCTGAAAAGGTTTTCATAGTGGAAATCCAGATAGATATAGAAAGTTATGGATTTTAAAGACGCTACTGGCTTTTGTCAATCGTATTGAGGCTGTCTGAAAGTAATTGTTTTAATAAAACGGCAATAAAAGTTTTTTCGATGGGAATTTGTTGTTTTTACGCGATTGAATGAGAGACTGAAAAAGCCATACCGCGAGGGTATGGCTTTATATAGGGAATCCCCGCACATGCCGTTTCGGCTGAATCCGCTTGAACCTTGTCTGACAAGGCGGTCACCTCGGGTAGTTTCGGGTTCATCTATAAAAGACGATCGCACCCACTACTGCTCCCGGCAACCTGAAGCGAACTTATTGGTTCAAAGGAATATATGCCTTCGCGTACACTGCAGGGAAAAGAAAATCAATTTTGCTCTAAGCGGGACAATGCTTTTTGGCAAGCGTTGTTCATGTCTGTTATTTTACGCTGAAATTCGCCGATTGCCAAATCATCTTTGAGGCTGACTTTTAATAAATCGTGTACAACATTTAAAGCGGCCATGACCACGATTTTGTCGGTGCCGACGATGCGGCCATTTTCTTTAATGGCTTCGCTTTTTTTATTCAGCATTTCAACGGCTTGAATCAGGGTGTCTTTTTCTTCGCTTGGTGTGTTGATGGACAGGTTGACATTCATGATGTCGAGATTGACTTGTTCGATGCTCATGTGTTGTCCTTAATGTGAAGATTCTTCTTGCGGTAGGCGGGCGAGCAGACGGCTCACTTCTTCGGCACTTTGTTCTAAGGCGCTGCGGTATTGGTCTTTTTCGGCGGTGAGGCTGTCGATTTTGGTCTGCAAATCTTCTTTCAATTTGCCTACTTGCACCAGCAAGGCTTCGCTCAATTCGTCAACGGCGGTTTCGTGCTCGCGCTTTTGTTGCTCTTGCTCGAGTTTGAGGCGGTTGATTTCTTCGTGTAAACGGCGGTTTTCGCCAATCAGCGTTTCAAACTTTTGGGTGAGCTGGTAAACGTTGATTTCCAGTTGGTCAAGGGCTTGGTTCATGGGGAATCATTCGTAAGAAAGGTCGTAACAGTAAGCATAGTGATATGCTCGGCGGCTGTCAATGAAAGGCCGTCTGAAAAAATAGGGTTTCAGACGGCCTCCAAGTTTGGTGTTATTCGAAACGTGCGCTGCGTTCCATCAAACGCTCAACCACTTGCTGCGGCGTCATTTCCTGACGAATCAGTTGCAGCAGAGTTTGGGTGATTGGCATGTCGATTTGGTATTTGCAGGCGGTGTTGAACACTTCTTCGATGGTGCTCACGCCTTCGGAAACGTGGCCGATCTCTTTGAGCACTTGGTGCAGCTCTTTGCCTTCTGCTAAGCCCAAACCAACGCGGCGGTTGCGCGAAAGGGCACCGGTACAGGTTAGAATCAAGTCGCCAATTCCTGCCAAGCCCATCATGGTTTTCGGCTGCGCGCCCATGGCAACGGCCAAACGGGTAATTTCGGCCAAACCGCGGGTTACTAAAGCGGCGCGGGCATTCAGGCCGTATTCGAGGCCGTCTGAAAGGCCGGTCGCAATGGCCATCACGTTTTTCACTGCGCCGCCGACGGCCACCCCAATCACATCGGTGCTGCCGTATAAGCGCATCACGTTGTTGTTTAATTGTTCAACCAGCGATTCAATCCATGCTTTGTTTTCGGAAGCCAATACCACGGCACAAGGCAATTGTTGCGCCAGCTCTTGTGCAAAGCTTGGGCCGGACAACACGCCGAGAGTTTTATTTTCCGGTAAGACTTCTTTCAAGACTTGGAAGGTTAATAAACCTGTGTCTTGCTCAAAGCCTTTGCATGCGGCTAGAACCGGAATATCGGCGGCACCGTTGGCTTTTAATAATTCTGCGCTGCTGCGCAAGCCGGCAACAGAGGTCACAATCAGCACCAATTCGGAGCCTTTTAAGGCATCGGCCAAATCAACGTGTGCGGTCAGGCTTTCGGGGAAGGAGAAACCCGGCAGCGCGTGTTTGTTTTCACGGTCGTTTTGCAAGGTTTCGATGTGTTGGGCATTGCGCGCCCACAGAGCGACTTCGTTGTCGTGTTGGGCAAAGTGAACAGCCAGTGCAGTGCCCCAAGAGCCTGCACCCATAACAGTAATTTTCATAGAAATCTTCCTAATAAGATTTGCGCCTAACTTTAAAACAATCGGCCATCGGGTGCAAGTAATACGATGTGATTTGCGCTTAAATACGGGCAACTCTTAGAAATGAATAAGAAAATAAAATTTCAGCTATCTGGTATATAGGGTTTGGCTATAGCGGTATCAAAATTGATTTATCGCAAAAAGCCGTTAGCCGAGTCTGATTATACTCTATACATAAATTAACCAAAGCAATAACAAACAGCAGTAAACAAATGTAGGATTTTATCAAACCTAACCATAGGGTTCGGCTGCTTCAGGTGAGCAGTGTCTTCCCTTTTTATATATAAAGGGATACGCCATGAAATACCAAACTTTCGGCAAAATTACCCTTTCTCTGGCAGTGTTGGCGGCATTGGCTGCTTGTGGCGACAAGCCGGCCGAGCAAGCAGCTGCGCCTGCTGCTTCTGCACCAGCCACCGCGCCGGCGGCTTCTGAGCCTGCTGCGGCACCGGCTTCTCAAGCAGCTTATGACAACAGCGGCGCTTCGCAAGAAGACAAAGATTTGCTGCAACGTGCGCAAGGCATTTTCAAACCACTGCCGACTCCTGAAGAAATGCAAAAGCTGCGTCCTTTCACGCCTGAGCAAGTGGAGCTTGGCCAATCATTGTGGTATGAGCCACGTTTGTCGAAAGGCAATACTGTAAGCTGTAACTCTTGTCACAACTTGGCTTCTGCCGGTGTCGACAATATGCCGACCAGCCAAGGTCACAAAGGCAGCTTTGGTGGCCGTAACTCACCGACCGTGTTGAACGCGGCAACCTTAGACATGCAATTCTGGGACGGCCGCGCGGCTGACGTGGAAGAGCAAGCGGGCGGTCCGTTGCTGAATCCGGTAGAAATGGCAAACGACAGCGAAGAAGCCGTGGTGGCCAAAATCGTGAATATTCCGGAATACCAAGAAGCGTTTAAAACGGCTTTCCCTCAAGACGGCGCCATCAGTTTCAAAAACATCACCACCGCGATTGCCGCGTTTGAGCGTACTTTGCTGACGCCGACCAAATGGGACGAATACCTGAAAGGCAACATCAATGCCCTGAACGAACAAGAACGCAAAGGCGTGCGCTCGTTTATGGATAACGGCTGTATTGCCTGCCATACCGGCGTAAGCTTGGGCGGTAACTCATTCCAAAAATTTGGTTTGGTACAAGGACCTTACTGGAAATTTATTGAAGACCCGAACCAAGATAAAGGCCGTGCTGACGTGACCAAAAACGAAGCCGACCAATACTTCTTCCGCGTACCGGGATTGCGTAACGTAGCCAAAACTTATCCTTACTTCCACAACGGCAGCGTGTGGGAATTGGATAAAGCGGTGAAAATTATGGGTCAAGCGCAATTGGGTAAAGACTTGCCACAAGAAGATGTGGACAACATCGTTGCATTCTTACACACCTTGTCTGGCTCCGTTTCAGAAAAAGCGCGCACCATGCCTGAATTGCCGTTGTCTAGCCCGATGGAATCTCATCCTGACAACAAATAATATGCAGTCAAACAAAGGCCGTCTGAATGTTCAGACGGCCTTTTTTATAATGAACAATCTTTATTGTACGCTGCGTACCAATTTGGAAACATCGTAGCCTTGTTGTTTAGCGGTTTCGATGTAGCTTTGCAAAGTGGCTTCATCCAGCTTCGGTGAGCGTGACAATACCCACATATATTTGCGGTTTGGCGTACCAACCAAAGCGGTTTGGTAATTGTCGTCTAAGCGCAAAATCCAGTAAGACGAGCGGGCAATCGGCACCCAGTTGACGGCTTTGGGTAAGAATGAAATACGCAATTTGCTGCCGCTCTCATCCACTTTTTTCACTTCCGCATCGGCGCTCATCATGCTGCCGTCTTTTTTGCGGCAGGAATTAGTGATTTTCACCACTTGCTTGTCGGTCAAACGGTATTGGGCTTTGACATCCGATACGCAATCGTCTTGGAAACGCATAGGCAGGCGGACTTGTTCGTACCATGTGCCCATGTAGCGCGGAATATCCACTTTGGCCACGGTTTGCGGCTCGGCGGCTTGGGCGGTCGCGGCAAGGATACCTAAAGACAAGGCGGCAAGTTCGGCAGGAAAACGCATATTCATCCTTTCTTTGGAGAATCAGACAACCTGCTCGGAAATTGAGGCCGTCTGAAAGATAAAGTTGAGATCTTTGCAAAGCCCCAGATTTGAGTGCAGTTTGAAGTTAGAGCAACGCATAATGAAGAAATGTGCCAAAGATGGGGATTTTGCAAAGTGTCTCAAGCTAATGTACCGCATGATTCAGCCCAACACAAACAATTCCTGTCCATGCGCTTTTAGCCATGCTTTGGCGGCGGCGGTGTGCGGAGTGTGGTGGTTAACTAATGCCCAAAATTTGGCGCTGTGGTCGGGATGGGGCAGGTGGCAGAGTTCGTGGACGCACACATAATCAGCGACAAATTCCGGCGCACCAATCAGCCGCCAATTCAAGCGGATGCCGGTGCGGTGGCGGCACACGCCCCAAAAGGTTTTGGCGTTGCTCAAAGCAGTAGCGGCAGGGTGCATATTCATGGCAGCGGCGTGATCGGCCAAACGCGGCAACAGATATTCGGCGGCGCGTTCATGCAGGAAACGGCGCAAATGGGTTTGCTGTTGCGGCCAGTTTTTTTTCGGCAAACAAATTTCAGACGGCCTCAACGCGATGGTGGCTTGCGGCGCATCGGTTAAGGCCGTCTGAACGCCTTGATACCAAATCCATGCCGGTTTTTCCGAAGGGTTGGTAAGCGGACGGGCAGGCGTTTTGGCTAAAGTTTGGCGCAGTAAAGATTCGTTTTCCGACAGCCATTGTTGCAAACGCGCGGCGCTGAGAAACGGCGGAATATTGATGCTGACTGTTTGGTCGTCGATGGGGCGCAGGATGAGGTTTTTCTTGGCACTGCGTTTTAAATCGATGTCGATTTCAAGGCCGTCTGAAAAAGTGTGGGTGAAGCGCGGCATGTTTCAGACGGTCTTTTTGGGTGCGAACGGACCCTGACCGGTGATTTCGGCTTGACGTGCTTCAATCCAATTTTCGCATTTGGCCATCAGTTCGGCGTCGCTGCCACTGTCGTGCGCAATCGGTTTGCCGATGACGACGGTGATTTCGCCGGGGTATTTCATAAATGAATCTTTCGGCCAGAATTCGCCGCTGTTGAGCGCGACGGGCACGATGTTCATTTCAAACATTTTCGCCATGCGTGCGCCGCCGAGCTTGTATTTGCCGTGCGTGCCGGGCGGCAGGCGCGTGCCTTCGGGAAAAATGGAAATCCAATAGCCTTCGTTTTTGCGCGCTAGGCCTTGCTTCATCAATTGGTCGTTGGCTTCGCGGCGGTTGCTGCGGTCGATGCCGATGGTTTTCACCAGTTTTAAGCCCCAGCCAAAAAACGGAATTTTAAACAGCTCGCGTTTGGCGACATAGACCTGCGGCGGAAAAATTTCCTGCAAAGCCAAGGTTTCCCAGCCGCTTTGGTGTTTGGAACAAATAATCGACGGCTCGGACGGGATGTTTTCCGCACCGATTAAGCGGTATTTCAGGCCGATGATGTTTTTCAGCGACCAATTCAAAATCGACACCCAAACTTGTGCCATTTTGTGTGCGCCGCCGAGAAAGGGCGCGGCCAACAGCATAAAGGGGAACAATACAATCAGGCTGACCGATAAAATCAGCCAGTAAATCAGGTTTTTAATCAACAGCATAGTCAGTTTCTTTAAATGTGGCTTTCAGACGGCCTTAAGCTTCATCTGGTTTCAATTCTTCTTGCGTGATGTATTGCGCAAAAGCCAGCAGATTGTCGAAGATTTGCGTGTTTTCCGGCAATTCTTCTTCTTTTTCCTGCAAGGTTTTTTTGCCTTTGCCGGTCAATACCAAAGCCGATTTACCGCCCACGGCATCGATAGCCTGTAAATCGCGTAAGCTGTCGCCGACCAGCCAAGTATCTGCGGCTTGGGCTTGGAAGCGGTCTAAAATATCTTGAATCATGCCGGGCTTGGGTTTGCGGCAGTTGCAGTTATCGTCGGCCAAGTGTGGGCAGAACCAAATGCCGTCAATTACGCCGCCGGCCTGTAGTGCCAAGCGGTGCATTTTGGCGTGCATTTCGGTAAGATCTTGCAGGGTGAAATATTTGCGGCCGATGCCCGATTGATTGGTGGCGACGGCGACGGTGTAGCCCGCTTCGGTGAGAAAGGCGATGGCGTCCATGCTGCCGTCGATCGGGATCCATTCGTCAACGGATTTAACGAAGTCGTCGCGGTCTTGGTTAATCACGCCGTCGCGGTCGAGGATGATGAGTTTGTTGTGGGTGGGCATAGTGTGCCTTTCAGACGGCCTGTTTTAAGATGGCCGTGTCAGATTATTTTAAAGAATGTTTCCAGCGCTCAAAGGCCGCCTGAAAAACGGGCGCGAGCAGGGCATAGTTTTGCGGTGTGTCGGCGACATGGTAAAAGCTCGGTAGCTGCGGTGTATCGAGCGTGGTGATGTAGTCTTCCATAAACGCGCCGTAACCTTCGTCTTCATCGTCGTAATAAAAATCGGTAAAGCGTTGACCCAGCTCGGTAAAATCTTCAGGCGTGAGCACGCTGTTCAAATGGTTGCGCACAAACGCCGCGCCGCTGAACGTGCCGTCTAACATGGCAGCGAAATCGGCGGCGGTTTCAGGGGCAGTCTGCCACACCGGGTTTACCAGCCCCTGACCGGCCGCCCATTGGAAATACATGCCCATGTGGGTGGCGGCATGGTCGGGCGACAAATCGGCGGGGTAGTCTTCTTCGATATGAAATTGAAAGTGATCGTACATGGTGGGCTTTCGTGTGTTGAGGCCGTCTGAACAACAAGGTTTCAGACGGCCTATTTTATCAGTAATCTGCTGTATTTCGCATCGTTAATCTGCAAACTCAGGCCGTCTGAACGCGGTTAATATTTACGCCGATTCGCGGCAAACCGCTGCTGCCGCGCACACGGCCGACGACCATGCCCATTGGAAATTATAGCCGCCGAGCCAGCCGGTGATGTCCATCACTTCGCCGATGAAATACAAGCCCGGTTGCAATTTGCTTTGCATGGTTTTCGGGTCGATTTCTTTTACATTTACCCCACCGCGCGTGGCTTCGGCTTTTTTGTGGCCGTCTGAACCGCTGGGTAGAAGCGTCCATTGGTTCAGGCTTTGGCCGAGTCGGGTTAAGACTGCATTCGGCACATCCGCCCATTTGTGCGCGGCATACGGCGCAAACTCCGCGCGGCCAAGCCATGTTTCCAGCAAACGTTCGGGCAGGGTCGGGCAGAGTGATTTCAAGGCGGTGTTGAGCTGGATTTTTTGGCCGTTTTTGCCTTCACACAATGCCGTGGCAAGGTCGGTGTCGGGCACCAGATCGATGGCGATGGTTTGACCGCTGTGCCAATAGCTGGAAATCTGCAAAATTGCCGGGCCGCTCAAGCCTTTGTGGCGAAACAATAAATCTTCATCAAACGATATCCGTGCTTTGCCGCTGCCCACGCTGATGCGCACGGGTAGGGCAATGCCGGAAAGCTGGTCGTAGCCGTGTTCCGCCCAATGCTCGAAACGCAACGGCACCAACGCCGCTTCAGGCGGCACGATACTGTGGCCGAATTGTTTGGCCAATTCATAACCAAACGGCGACGCGCCAATCGCAGGCACGGCCAAGCCGCCGGTGGCCACAATCAAATTGTGCGTCTGAAATTCGCCGTGGCTGGTGTGGAGTTGGAAGCGCGGCGCATCAGCAGAGGCCGTCTGAAACAGATTGACGGTTTCGACTGTGCAAGCCGTATGCCATGCCACGTTGCCTTGTTCGCATTCATTTTGCAGCATGGCGATGATTTCCTGCGCGCTGCCGTCGCAAAAAAGCTGGCCTTTGTGCTTTTCATGATAGGCAATGCCGTGTTTTTCCACCAAAGCAATAAAATCGGCGGCATGAAACTGCGCCAGAGCATGACGCACAAAGCGCGGCTGCTGCGACACATAATAAGCCGAACCGTCGTGGCCGTTGAGGTGGCGGTTCGTGAAATTGCAGCGGCCACCGCCGGAAATGCGGATTTTTTCCCCGATTTTGGTGGCGTGGTCAATCAGTGCAACACGGTGTCCGGCCTGACCGATACGCGCGGCGGCCAACATACCGGCTGCGCCGGCGCCGATGATGGCGGTGTGGAAAGTTTGGAGCATGGTGTGCTGAATAAAATTATCTAAAGAGATGGCTATTATCCGTGTTTTCAGACGGCATAGGGAAGATTTGTTGAGACCGTCTGAAAAATCAGCGTTTATTTAAAATTGAATGCTTATGTGATGGTCATAATCTGGAAGCATGAATATTGAAGCGTTTGCTGCGGATTGAGTTTAGAAGGTTTCAGGCGGCCTTAAATTTGAAAACATGGTTATTGCATATAAAAATGTTATGTTATAACATTTTATTTTTTAACAAGGGATAACGAAATGTTTACAGTGAAGCCTGCGGCTGCGGCCGTATTGTCTTTATTTGCTATGCAGACCGTATAGGCAGAAGTGGTTGATGGATCTGCGCACACTGCCGAGTTGCAAACGGTAGAAGTCAAAGGAAAACACCAAACGATGCAGAGTATGAAGAATTAGGCCCTAAATTCGACCATACCAAACCGGGGCCGTGGGTAGACATGAACACCCGCCGCGCCGATTTGCACGGTGAATGGAAAGAACCTTTGCCTAGTGTGGCCAAAATCAGTCTGCGTTTGTCGCACACCGATTACTACCACGACGAAAAAGATGCCGGCAAAGAAATCGATTTGAATCCCTACGATTCACACGGCACCGCCGATAATTACGATCGAGCCAATAATATTTTCAAAAACAAAGGTTTTGGCAGCAGAATCGAAGTGCATCACAAACCATATCACGGCTTTACCGGCGTGTGGGGCGCACAATGGCAGCGCAATAAAAGCAGCACCCACCATTCCAAAATCCTATCGGGCGAGTTGAAAGAAAACTGGATGCTGGTAGAAAACACCAACAAACAATTCGGCCTGTTTGCCACCGGCCAATGGCGTTGGAAAGATTTAACGCTTGAATTTGGCGGCCGCACCGAGAAACAGGAAATCCCGATTGAATACGAGCGCGAAAAATTGATTATCCAACGCGGTTGCGACCCGAAAACAAGCTGGCTGTGCTGGCGGCCTAAGCCGACCGTATATGCCCCTGCGCCGGAAATATACAACAAACGCGCCAATTCTTATGCCGCTTCTATGAATTGGGATTTTCATCCCGATTACACCCTGTCGCTGATGTATTCGCACAACGAGCGTCATCCCAGCCCGATGGAGCTTTACTATACCGGCGAACACTTGGCCACCAATTCGTTTGAATACGGCAAAAAAGATTTGGATAAAGAGCAATCAGATAATGTTGAAATCGGCCTGCGTCATGCGTCTGACAAATGGGATTACAACATCAGCGCCTACCACAACCGCTTTGAAAACTATATTTACAAACAAACCATTTTCCAATACGGCACCTTGGCCACATACCGCTATGCCCAATCGCAAGCCCGTTTTCATGGTCTGGAAGGCAGCGTGAGCTACCGTCCGGACGACAAACACCAAATCACCCTGTGGGGCGATTATGTGCGTGGCAAACTGGTGAACCTACCTGATTATATCCGCTACGACACCATAGGCAGCGTCGATGAAGTGCATAAAAAGGCCGACCGCAATGCACCGCGCGTACCACCTGCCCGCATTGGCTTACGCATCAACAACAATTGGAACGAACGCTGGCAAACCAAAATCGACTACACGCGTGTGTTTACGCAAAACAAAGTGTCGTTTTTTGAGTCATTCAGCGATGAACGCCCTGATTTGGTAGAGCGTAAAACCAAAGGCTACCATCTGCTGAATTTAGGTGTTGCTTACCGCAACAAAGTCGGCTCGATGAAATACCGCATTTACGCCGATGCCAATAATGTGTTGAACAAGAAAATCTACACCCATACTTCGTTTTTACCGTATGTGCCGCAAATCGGCCGCAATTTTGTGTTCGGGGTGAACATGACGTTTTAATTGAGTCAAGATTATTGAGGCCGTCTGAAAAACGGTGGAGTGCAATAAAAAAACCTGAGTTCTGTGAGGAACTCAGGTTTTATGTTTAAAGTGAACAGCGTTGAATGATGGGAGATAACTGTTCAGACGGCCTGATATCAGCCTTTAAACACAGGCACAGCACCCATTTGGCTCAAAATTTGCGCGGCAATGTTGATGAGGCCGAAAGCGAATACCCACACCATCAGCCATACGCCGCCGCTGATGCGGTAGCCTTTGCCGAGGCCGAATTTTTGGCGTGATTTGTAGAGCAGCATGGCAGGGATTAATGCTGTCCACACCGTTGCGGCCAAGCCGACGTAGCCGATGGCGGTTACGAAACCGGTGGGGAACAGCAAACAGCAAACCAGCGGCGGCAGAAAGGTCACGGCGGCGGTTTTGCTGCGGTCGGCAGCGGATTCTTTCCATTTGAAAATATCAGCGATGTAGTCGAACAAGCCCAAAGTCACGCCCAAAAATGAGCTGGCAATCGCCATGTAGGCGAAGAACGACAACACTTTACCCATGCTGCCGGTGGGTACAAATTTGGATAAGGTTTCAATCAATACCGATACTTGGCCTTCTGCCGCAATCACGGGGGCGAACTCGTTGCGCGGCAGATTGCCTTGAATCGCCAACTGCCACAACACATAAATCGCCAAGGCAATCAGCGTGCCGATTCTTAAGGCTTTGGCAACTTTAGGCGCGTCACCGTTGAAGTATTTCAGCAGGCTGGACACATTGCCGTGAAAGCCGAACGAGGCCAAACACACCGGTAACGCGGCCGCCACATAAATCAAATAGCTGGTGTGCGGCGCGGCTTGGGTGTCGAACAACACCGGTAGCTTCACCGTGGAAATCAGGCCTCCGGTCGCCCAGATAAAGGCGATGACCATGCCGCCGATTAAGATGGTGGTCAGGCGGTCAACCAAGCGGGTGGAAGCCCACACGCAAAACGCCAATACGCCGAAAAACACCAATTGGCCGACCGGCAAGGCCACTTCGCTGCCAGTCAGGCTGCCCAAGCCTTGCGCGGTCAAATCGCCGCCGACAAAAATATAGGCATAGGTTAAGAGATACAGCACAAACGCCACCGCCAAGCCGTTCACCATGTTCCAGCCTTTGCCGAGCAAGTCCTTCACCATGGTGTCGAAACTTGCACCATGCGGGTAATGCGTGTTTACTTCCAAAATCATCAGGCCGCTGGAAAGCATGGAAAACCATGTATAGAGCAGCACCAGCAGCGCGCCGGTGAACCAAATGCCCGAGGTGGCCGTGGGGTTGGCAAACATGCCGGCACCGATAATCGTACCGGCAATAATCATCGCGCCGCCCAAGAGCGACGGTTGTTTGGCAGACATAATTAACTTTCTGGGATGAGGTTTCAGACGGCATGGCAAAGGGGTAGGCCGTCTGAAAGTATTAATATTTGTAAAGCGGTTATTATGCCGTAAAGTGGTGGGAATGAAAATAAAAATGCCGAGACCTTTGCAAAATCCCCATTTTGGGCACATTTCTTCGTTGTGCACTGCTCGAAAGCTTGCCTATCTAAGTGATATGCCTGCGCTTTCTGTGCTGCTCTAACTTCGAACTGCACTCAAATCTGGGGTTTTGCAAAGGTCTCTCATGCCATCTGAAATAATTTTCAGACGGCCTTTAGTATGAGCTTAAATCAGCTTCTGCCACTTCATTTCGTTTTTCACATACGCATAATAAACCGGCGCGACCACAATGCCGCCGACGCCGAATATGCGCTCGAATACTATCATCGCCACCAGCAACTCCCACGCGCTGGCTTCAATTTCTGAGCCGATGATTTTGGCGTTTAAAAAATATTCCAATTTGTGAATCACCACCAAAAACACCAACGAAGCGATAGCGACATACAGCGAAATGCCCAAGCTCAAAATGATGATGATGGTGTTGGAAATCAGGTTGCCCGCTACCGGAATCAGCCCGACGATAAAGGCAATAATCAACACCGTCACCCGAAACGGCAGCTCGATATCAAAAAGCGGCAGAATCAGGTAAAGATACAGGCCGGTAAGGAAAGTATCGACCAAGGAGATTTTTGCCTGCGCGATAAACACGCGTTCAAAACTCAGCTCGAAATTGACAATGCGCTGTACCATTTCACGTTTAAAGGCCGGCATGCTGCGGCGTTGGCGGCGCATACGCAAACGGTGGTAGCTCAACATCACGCCGATGATGATGCCCAGCAGAATATGCACGAAAGACGCGATACTGTGGGTGCTGATGCGGGTCAGCGCGGCGCTGTATTCTTCGATCAGCTTAATGCCGTATTGCTTGATTTGTTCCAAATTATCAGGCAGCAGGTTCAACACAAACTCGGGCAAATTCTCGCTGCTTTTGGTATCGGCCAAAATCGCCGCCAGCTTATTCATCATTACCGACACATTGCCACCGTGTATCAAATGATAAATCCCCATCGACAGTAAAAACAAAATCAGCGACACAATGCCGATGGTCAGCGTAGTTGAGAGCAGGTTGATGTTTCGCACGCTTAACGAGCGGTCGAGCAGCGTATTGCGTGACAACAAACGACGGCGCAACCACAAAATGATGCCGTTGGTTTTGGTGATGAACACATAGGTCAGAATCACCGCAAACAACAACGGCAGCAAACGGAAATACAAAATGCCCCATAAGCTGACGGCCATCATCAGGTAAGTAGCGTTGCGGTAAAGCGTGGGCGAAGGAGGGTGTAGGCTCATGGTGTGTGTAGTTTTTAAGCGTAAAGTTAAGGCGTATTATGCCGTAAAAGTAGGTAGATGGTGGAAAAAAGGCCGTCTGAACATACAGTTTCAGACGGCCTTTATCACCACTCAATCAACCTTCAATTAAGCCGCATCGACATCAAAGCCGCTGTGGCGCAGCAGGGCATCGATTTGTGGTTCGCGGCCGCGGAAGGCTTTAAACGATTCGGCAGCAGGACGGGAGCCGCCGACAGCCAGAATTTCGCGCCAGAAGCGTTTGCCGGTGGCGCGCAAATCGTCGCTTTCTTCAAAGGCGGCGTAGGCATCCGCGCTTAATACTTCCGCCCATGCGTAGCTGTAATAGCCGGCCGAGTAGCCGCCGGCGAAGATGTGGCCGAAGCTTAAGGCGAAGCGGTTGTATTGCGGCGGACGAATCACGGCGACTTCTTCGCGCACATTATCCAGCACTTGCGCCCAGTTGTTCAGACGGCCTGCATCGGTTTCGCTGTGAATCAGCATGTCAAACAGGGCGAATTCCATTTGGCGTACCATAAACAGGCCGCGTTGGAAGTTTTTGGCGGCGACCATTTTGTCGAATAATTCGCGCGGCAGGGCAGCGCCGTTGTCTTCGTGGGCAGACATTTCCGCTAAGACATCGTATTCCCACACGAAATTTTCCATAAACTGGCTCGGCAGCTCGACCGCATCCCATTCCACGCCGTTGATGCCGCTCACGCCGAGTTCTTCCACTTGGCTCAATAAATGGTGCAGTCCATGGCCGGTTTCGTGGAACAGGGTCAGGATTTCATCGTGGCTCAAGCGTGGTTCTTTGCCGCCCACCGGCGGGGTGAAGTTGCACACCAAATACGCGGTCGGGGTTTGGATTTGACCGGCGCGGTCGCCATCCATAAAGCGGCGGCGGCCTTTGTAGTCGTTCATCCACGCACCGCCACGCTTGCCTTCGCGGGCATACAAATCCATGTACACGCCGCCGATAATCGCGCCACCGTTTTCCAATTCAAAATAGCGCACGTCAGGATGCCACACGGGAACGCGTTTTTCGATGAAATTCACGCCGTATAAGCGGTTGATTTGGGCAAACAGGCCGTGCAGCACTTTGCTGACCGGAAAATATTTTTTCACTTCGGTTTCGCTGAAGGCATATTTGGCTTGGCGCAATTTCTCGCCTGCGTAAGTCAAATCCCACGGTTGCGGATCGGCCAAACCCAATTCTTCGGCGGCAAAGGCGCGTACTTCAGCCAAGTCTTTTTCGGCAAACGGTTTGGCACGTTTGGCCAAATCGCGCAGAAAATCGGTGACTTGCGCCGGTGTGTCGGCCATTTTGGTGGCCAGCGACAATTCGGCATAGTTGGCAAAACCGAGCAGCTTGGCGGTTTGTAAGGCGATTTCCAAGGTGCGGTTGATGTTGGCAGTGTTGTCGAATTTACCGTCGTTGCTTAATTCACTGGCGCGGGTGACATAGGTGCGGTAGATTTGTTCGCGCAGTTCGCGGTTGTCGGCGTATTGCATCACGGCCAGATAATGTGGCATTTGCAGGCCGACTTTGTAGCCGCTTTTGCCTTCCGCTTCGGCTGCGGCGGCAAACATGGCTTGCGCATCTTCAGGAATACCGGCCAGCGGCGCGGCATCATCAAAATACAGCGCAAACGCATCGGTTGAGTCCAAAACGTTTTGCGAGAATTGGGCAGACAATTGCGCGCCTTCGGTTTGCAGCGCGGCCAGTTCGGCTTGTTGTTCGGGCGGCAGTTCCGCACCGCTCAACACAAAATCACGCAAATCGTGCGCCAGCTTGGTTTGCTGCGCTTCGGTCAGGCGGTCGAATTCGGCAGAGGCTTTAATCGCTTTGAAACGATCGTATAATTCAATATCTTGGCCAATTTCGGTAAAAAATACGGTGACTTCCGGCATCAATTCGTTATACACCGCGCGTAATTCAGGCGTATCGACCACCGAATTCAAATGCGCCACCACGCCCCAAATGCGGCCGACGCGCTCGGTGATGTCGGTGAGCGCTTCGACCGTGTTGCGCCAAGTGGTGTCGGGCTCGGCTTTAACCGCCGCAATCTGCTCGCGCGCTTCGGCGATGGCGGTTTGCATGGCCGGTTTGATGAGTTCGGTTTGGATTTGGTCGAATTTCGGCTCGTCGCCAAGAGATAATAAAACGTTGTCGGTCATGGGGCTTTCCTTTGTGTTTTCAGACGGCCTTGTGATGTGAGGCCGTCTGAACGAAAAAACGATAAACAATATATAGAGCCAATTTGGTTGAACTCAAGTTCAACATTGAAAACAGTCAGGCCGAGACCTTTGCAAAATCCCTATCTTTGGCACATTTCTTCGTTGTGCGCTGCTCGAAAGCTTGCCTATCTTGCTGATATGTCTGCGCTTTCTGCGCTGCTACAACTTTGAACTGTACTCAAATCTAGGATTTTGCAAAGGTCTCAGGCCGTCTGAAAAAAATCAAACCACCCGATAGGGTGGTTTAAGCATCAGCGCGGATTATGAATCGGCATGCAATAATTGATGCTGCACCCGCAAAAATTCATCCAACACCGTTTGCTGAATTTCCAAACGCTTCGCCACCGGCGCGGCAAAACGCACGATAATGTTGTACACCTTGTCATCATGCGGCACACGGGTCACGCGCGGCTCGGCGGCAGGCGTGATAAACAGCTTTTCCACCTGCACCGCTTCCAGATACTTGGAAATATCGGCAATATAAGGCGCGCACAACGGCTCCAGCACCGCTTTCAAACGTGGCACCACCGCATCCGAATCCAAATGAATCGGCACGGGAATTTGCACCGTGTGAATCACATAAGGCCCCAACACATTGTCGCGGCGCACATTATGATTGAGCAATAGGCTGTTGGGGAACGAAATCGTGTCGCCCGAGAGCTGGCCGACCAAAGCATTGGGGCCGATTTCCATCATCAACGTGTTCAACAAATTAATATCGACCACCCGCCCGCGCAAGCCGTTGATTTCAATATAATCGCCCACCGAATACTGCTTGGTAATCGAGCGCAGGATGCTGCCCGACAAGCACATAATCAATTCTTTGGTGGCCACCACAATCGCCGCCGCCACCGCAAACATCGACAAAGCCACCGTCTGAATTTGCGCCGCCCAGATCATCGCCAAACCGAGCAATACCAAAATCAGCGTGACATTGCGGCTCACCACCAACGCGCGGCGCTTGGCATCAATCGACAAATCCGGATGGCTGCGGAAATGCGCGCTCAAAAGCAGCGAGCGCACCGCCAAAATGCCGATAATCATCAGCACCGATTCAATGATTTCATAGCTGACCGGAATCTCTTGCAGCCAAAGTTTTACAGTATCCCACATATTGTGTTTTCCGTTTCAGACAGCATGTTATGATGAACACGCATTATAAAGGCCGTCTGAAAAAAATGCTTGTGCCGCTCATATGAGAATGCTATACCATAACTGATATAATATAACAAAACTGTTTAAAATCAAAAAGTTATTGACTAAATTTCGAGAAGAGAATAAGATAACACATACTAATTCTGCCTGAACAGGCGACCATCTTATGGAGGAAACCATCATGACCTGCAAAACACATCACGAACACAATCACGTTCACGGCCAAGGTTGCGGCCACACTGCCATCAAACACGATGACCACATCGACTACCTGCACGACGGTCATCTGCACCACGAACACGACGGCCACTACGACGAACACACCTTAGCCGTTAACGACACCAATCCAGACGGCTGCCATCCGGTCAGCGACTGCGGCGACCACGTTCACGGCGAAGGCTGTGGCCACGAAGCCGTGCCACACGGCGACCACGTTGACTACATCGTCAACGGCCGCCTGCACCACCAACACGGCGACCACTGCGATGACCATGGTCCGGTAGAAATCGTCAAATAAAACAGATTCAACGCTTCACTATTAAAAGGCCGTCTGAACAGGTTTGGAAATCGATTGATTTCGTTTAACCCGTTCAGACGGCCTTACATTCGCATTTCAAGTGCAACGCTCAAATGCCATTGGCAAGGGCTGCTGAAAACAGATCACCCGGTGTCTCATAGTCCAATGTCTTTCTCGGTCGGCGG
>NZ_PDBT02000039.1:0-22087 GCF_002551535.2 Neisseria sp. N95_16 | reverse complement strand
CTGTTGTGCTTTTCGGTAACAGTAGGTTCCGTTGACGGAATGCCGTCTGATTTCCCGACTGACGGTGGCGGGATGACAACCGATGTTCTGTGCGATTTGGTTTAGGGGTAGGTTGCGGTAATGTCTGGAAATGTAGTATCTTTGGTGTGAGGTCAGTTGTGTGTAGGCCATATTGCAATCTTTCTTGTCAGGAAAGGCAGTATACTACCGCATACTGGCCTTTTCTGTTATTGGAAATTGCACTTGTTAGGCGAATGTAAGGCCTTTCTATGCTGAAGGCCGTCTGAAAACAGGCCGGGGCATTAAGCTTTGGCTTCTTGTGTTTTCTTAAAGCGCAACACCAAGATAAACGCGCTGACAAAAGCCACGGCAATCACCGGAATGGCGGCGCTGATCACGGCCGAGCTCGATTGCCCCGCGCCCAAAATCAAACCTGCCAAAATCGGACCGGCAAACGAACCGGCGCGACCGACTGCCACCGCCGTGCCCACGCCCGTGCCGCGGATGGCCGCCGGATAAAACATACCGGCCAACGCGTAGAGCGTACCTTGTCCGCCGATGATGAACATACCGCAAGCCAAAGTCGCGGCGATGATGCTGCCCAATTCGCTACCGGACGAGAGCGCATACAGCGCGGCCAGCATACCGGCATAAATCAACACCACTACGGCTTTGATATTGAGTTTGTCCAAGAACAAGCCCAACACCAGCGTACCGATCACACCACCCACGTTAAAGCCGATTTGCACATAGTTGATTTCTTCGCGACTGAAATTTTGGTTGGCAAACAGCGTCGGCAGCCAGTTGAGCAACACATACAGCACAATCAACGTGCAGAAAAAGCTCACCCACAATTGCAGCGTGCCGAAAATACGCCCTTCACCGAACAAAATATGGCCGATGGAAAAGCTGCGCTGCTCGGCTTCCAGTTTGCTTTGCAGATAGGCTTTCGATTCCGGCAGCCAAAACCAAATAATCGGCACCAACAACAACGGCGCGAAACCGCCGACGTAGAAAATCGATTCCCAGCCGAATTGCTTGGCCATTGAAATCGCCACCAGCGACGTAATGATGCCACCGGCCGGCACGCCGCAATACATAATGCTTACTGCCGTGCCGCGCCATTTCGGATTCACTGCTTCCGTGGCCATGGTAATCAGAATCGGCAGCGCACCGCCCAAACCCAAACCGGTTAAGAAACGCGCGCCCAACAGCAGCGGAAAAGAATAAGCATGCGCCGTCAACACCGACATGATGCCGAACAAAACCGTGTTGGCAATCAAAATCGGCTTACGGCCATACATATCGGCCAATTTACCGGCCAGCAATGCGCCCGGCAGCGTGCCCAACGTCGCCGCCGAAAACGCCCAACCCAACTGCCTCGGATCAAGCTGGAAGGATTCGCGCATCATCGGTGCGGCCACGCCCATCGATTGCAGGTCGAAGCCTTCCATCAGCGCCAGAATAAAACACAGTGCCAACGTGATTTTGGCACTGTTTTGTATGGTTCTTCCCTCAGTTGACATCATGTTCTCCTTTTATTTCATGTATTTATTGATTTATTTTTGGTTTGATTTTTCAGACGGCCTTATGACAAATCTCAAGGCCGTCTGAAAAAATTCACGGCGCCACAAAGCGGAGCGGATCTTCCACGCTGCCATACAAGGCTTCGATTTCCTGCGCACGTCGGTTACGCAACAAACGCTGGTTCAGATTGCCTTTATCGGTTTTCTCGCCCACGGTGCTGTCGGCGGCTTCTTCCATCAGATACAGCCGCGCAATGCGTTTCGAGCTGGCGCTGTAGCCTTTGTTGATTCTGGCCATAAAGTCCGCAAACCATTGCTGCACCGGTTCGCTCAACAAAACATCGTGCCAATCGGCATCAGGCAAACCGCTTTTGCGGTGGGTAACGGTCGGTTTCGGGAAAGCCAACACGCCGATTTCGTCTTTGCCCTCTCCCACCAACACCACGTCTTCAATCAACTCATTGCCGTGAATCAGAATGCGGTTGCGTAATTCGCCCACATTGACGAATGTACCGGTCATCAGTTTGAAATCTTCGGCGATGCGGCCGTCGTACACCAAACCGTCTTCGATGTTGTCGGGATTGAGCAGGCGCACGGCGTCGCCGGTGCAGTAGAAACCTTCTTCGTCAAAGCTGCCGCGCGGTGTTTCGTGTCGCCAATAGCCGCGCATCACATGCGGGCCGCGCACACGCAATTCGAGTTTGTCATCTGCCGGCACCAGCTTCACCTCGCAACCCGGCGCAGGAAAACCGACAAAACCGGCCTCCAAATTTGATGGCCCTGTGGTGAAGGTGCAGGAAGGCGAGGTTTCGGTCATGCCCAAACCGGCCATGATGCGGATGCGTTCACCGCAATGGGCATAGCTGATGTCGGAAAGTTTTTGCCACAAATCTTGCGACAAAGCCGCTCCGGCAAAGAAAAACAGCTTCACATTTCTGAAAAAGGTGTCGCGCAATTGGGCATCGTCTTGCAAGGCATTGGCCAGTTGCGCCCACGCCACCGGCACATTCAGATACATGGTCGGCGAAATTTCTTTCAGGTTGCGGATGGTTTCGGGGAAACGCTCAGGCGTCGGGCGGCCGTCGTCGATGTAGAACGTACCGGCGTTGTACAGCACAATGCCTAAATTGTGGCTGCCGCCAAAAGTGTGATGCCAGCTCAGCCAATCCACCAATACCGGCGGCTCGTCTTCCATCACGGCCAAGGTTTGGCGCAGCATTTGCTGGTTGCTGCACAGCATTCTGTGTGTGGTCGGCACCACTTTTGGCAACGAAGTCGAACCGGAAGTAAACAGGAATTTGGCAATATCGTCGGCCTGAATCTTTGCGTGACGCTGCTCCACTTCATCGGTGGCCGGCGTATTGAGAAAATCGTCAAATTTCAGGCAGGCATGGTCGTCTAAATCGCCGGTGGTGGTGATAATCGGTTTGTCGAGCTGGCCGCAGGCTTCCAGATGCCGTCTGAAACCTTTGCCGTCGCCCGCAAAAAACATACCCGGCGTGAGCGTGTCAATCACATAGCGCAGCTTGTCGGGGCTGTTGGCCACCAGCGAATAAGCCGGTGCCACATAGGCATGCGGCATGCCCGCTACCATCGCGCCGAAATTAAGCAGGAAGGTTTCGATGGCGTTTTCCGACAAAATCATCAGCGGCCGCTCGGCACACAATTGATACGGCATCAAGGCTTGGGCAATGTTGCGCACGGCTTGCAGCGTTTGCGCGTAGGTGTATTTCTGCCATTGGCCGTCTGCACCTCGGCGGGCGACAAACACGCGGTCGGGATATTTTTCGGCGTTTTCATACAAACGCTGCGACAAGACTTCAGGATAAGGTTTTAAGGTTTCTTTGGGATGGATGTAAAACGTGCCGCCCTCTTCGCGCACGCCCACTTCATGGCCGCCCAGCTTGACCGGACGGATGGGATAATCGAGATAAGATGTGGTGTTCATGCAGTTTCTCCTCTGCTTTGATGTTCAGACGGCCTCGTTGCGTTTGTCACTGGTTTTATTGTCAAGGCCGTCTGAATGGATGCTTAAATCGGATAATGTTTCGGCGTGCTCCGTACGGTAATCCAACACAATTCGGTAAATTCATTAATCGACGCATTGCTGCCGAAGCGGCCGTAACCGCTGTCTTTCACGCCGCCAAACGGCATCGGTGCTTCATCGTCAACAGTAGCCGAATTGATGTGGCAGATGCCGCTTTCAATGCGCTGCGCAATCGCCATCGCACGACCCAAATCGCGGCTGAACACGGCAGCCGACAAGCCGAACACGGAATCGTTGGCTTTGGCAATCGCTTCTTCATCGTCTTTCACGCGCTCCAGCGTACACACCGGACCGAACGATTCCTCGGTGTAAAGCTGCATGCCCGGCGCAATGCCGTCGAGCAGAATCGGGCTGATGGCGGTGCCATTGACTTGGTATTCGGTAATTGCTTTTGCACCTTTTTCTTCCGCATCGCGCACCATCGCCAAAATGCGGTCGGCCGAACGTTTGCTTTCCACATGAGCGATGTGGACTTGTTGGCGCGGGTCGCCGGTGACAAAACCGTCTATTTTCGCTTTCAGACGGCCAATCAAGTCGTCGGCCACGCTTTCATGCACCAACACGCGCTCAGTGCTCATGCAGATTTGGCCTTGGTTGAAGAACGCGCCAAACGCAATCGCATTGGCCGCTTCGTCCAAATCAGCGTCTTCGCACACAATCACCGGCGCTTTGCCGCCCAATTCCAACACCACCGGTTTCAAGTATTCGGCGCATTGTTTGGCGATGATTTTGCCGACATGGGTCGAGCCGGTGAAGTTGACGCGTTTTACCGCAGGATGGGCAATCAATGCCGACACCACTTCCGGCGCATCTTCCGCGCTGTGGGTCACCAAGTTCACCACGCCTTCGCCCAAACCGGCTTCGCTCAAGGTGCGCACCAGCAATTCATGCGTGGCCGGACAATTTTCCGATGCTTTCAACACCACCGTGTTACCGCACGCCAAAGGCATCGCCAGCGCGCGGGTCGCCAAAATCACCGGCGCATTCCAAGGCGCCATGCCCACCACTACGCCGCACGGCACACGCATGCCCATGGCCATACGACCTGGCACATCGCTCGGAATCACATTGCCTTGAATCTGGGTCACCATACCCGCCGCATCGCGTAGCATATTAGCCGCCAAATGCACGTTAAAACCATACCACGCGCCGCTCGAGCCCATCTCGTCGATACCGATTTTGACAAACTCTTCCGCGCGCGAAGCCAACAAATCCGCCGCTTTGAGCAAACGGTTGCGCTTTTCGCCCGGCGGCAATGCAGCCCAAGCCGGAAACGCTTTTGCTGCCGCTTCCACCGCCGCATTGGCATCCGCCGCCTTACCGGCCGCCGCCACCGTCGCCGCTTGACCGCTTAAAGGGCCGAAACGCTCGAATGTTTGGCCGTCCGCTGCCGGACGCGATTCACCATTGATAAACAAATTGACTTGATTCATGAAATTCTCCTGTTGTCTCAGGCCGTCTGAAAGGTTTCAGACGGCATCAATATTTAGATTGCTTTGAATGAATCTTTTTGTATGTTAAGGAAACTGCAACGCTTTCACAATCTGTCCCCTCTCCGCGCGGCGAGAGGGTTAGGGAGAGAGTGGCTTGTCATCACAAAGCTACGTCACTTCATCACAAAAAGTTTCAGACGGCCTATTCAACCTTATCGTTTATAAGTCTGCAAGCCCGGTTTGATGGATTTTTCATCTAAGAACTGGCGCATACCTTCCGCACGGCCGCCTTCCGGATCGCGGAACAGACACTGATCCAGCTTGGCGTACAAGTAATCTTCGTTTTGATCCCAAGTCAGCTCGCGGCAGCGTTTGAAACCGTTTTTCGCATAACGCAGCACCACCGGATTTTTCTCTAGCAGCGTTTGGCACAATTTTTCCACTTCGGCACGCAATTCAGCCAGTGGCACGCTCTTATTGACCAAGCCCATTTCGGCGGCTTGTTTGCCGTTGAAGGTTTCGCCGGTCATGATGTAATACAGCGATTGACGGTGGCCGACGGTATCTGCCATTGCCTTGCTCACCAAATTGCCCGGCGGAATGCCCCAGTTGATTTCCGACAAACCGAACACGGCTTCATCAGCAGCAATCGCCAAATCGCAAGCCACCAGCGGCGAGAACGCACCGCCGAAACACCAGCCGTTTACCATCGCAATGGTCGGTTTATTGTAAAAACGCAGCATCTGCCATTGCCATTTGCACGCTTCGCGGCGGGCTTTTTCTTGGGCAATTTCCGGCAGGCCGTCGGTTTCGCGGAAATACTCTTTCAAATCCATGCCCGCCGTCCACGCGCTACCTTCGCCGGTAATCACCACCACGCCGACATCGGCATCCTGCTCCAACACTTCCAACACATCGCCCATTTCACGGTTGAGCGTCGGGCTCATGGCATTGCGTTTGTCGGGGCGGTTGAACGATACCCACGCGATTTGGTTTTCTACGGCCACTTTCACTGTCTGCCAGCGGTTTTCGTATGACATGGTTTCTCTCCTCTATATGATTCGGGTGTTTGTTAGGACATGGCTTGAGTATAATATCAACTAAATTGACATTTCAAGCCTTGCAAATAGAATTTACACAAATCTGCCCAAAAATTAATTTAAATTTATGATTTTAAATGATTTAATTTTTACAAAATTACAGAAATGGTTGAAATATGCTTTATTTTTCATCATTTTATTATCATGTAAATTGATATAAAAAGGCCGTCTGAAAACATTCCAGACGGCTTCTTTCCCAATCATATTACTTATGAAATTATTGTCACTTAACCTTTCAGACGGCCTGAAATCTTAAGCGAAAACGGTGACGGTCTGGCGACTGATGAGCGTCAACACACCGTTTTTATCCCACATCCGCGCTTCGGTGTGGCCGTAGCCTTCCGCCGCATAATCGGTATGCACTTCGTATTGCCAGAAATCATCCAGCGTGATGTCTTGTGGCTCGTGCAGCAATTCCAGCGTCCAAGTCAGGCTGCTCATCGGCGCGATGCCGTCAATCAATACGGCAGGTGCAGGTGGGAAACCGTCGGCCAATGCCACCAAGTGCGCCAAGGTAAACTCGCCCTGTTGGTTTTGAAAACGCGTATAAGCGCCAAACGAAGCGCGTTCCGCCCCGCTAAACGCCTGCGCCCCTTGCGCCCAGCGCAAATCCAAATAATGAAGAAACGCCAATTCCAAACCGCCCAAATCACGCTGGATCGGCAAACCCTGCGGCGGCTGCCATGTCGGCGCAGGCGTTGATGCCGTCTGAACCGCTTTTGATTCACGCGCTTCGCCAAAACTGGCCAGCAACACCGCCAACACCTCACCGCCCTGTGTCAAATGCACTTCGCCCTGTACCACCGATTTCCCCACCCGCAATATGCGTGCATCCAAATGCACGGCTTCTGCAGCATTGATGGGGCCGACAAAATTTACCGTCAACGAACGCAGGCGGCGCGGTTTGTCCAAAATATGCTGCAGCTTCACCAGCATCAAAGCCGCCGTTACCCCGCCAAACAGCGAACGGCCTTGAAACCAATCCGCGCCGACGGTGATGTCGTTTTGCGTTCCCAACGCTTCAAATGCTTGATTCAAATCCATATTCTTTCTCCTGTTGTGTGCTTATTGTTTTTAAATTATATAAAGCAGATTGATATGGTGGCAATTAAAAAATACACAAAAGGCCGTCTGAAACATTCAGACGGCCTTTGTATGCTTCAGGCAACTTAACCTAAAAACCCACCCAAATTCAGCAGGAACAGCACGGCAAAACCCACCAAGTAAATCAAACCGACAATCGCCAAGGCTTCCATGCCTTTGGAGAGTTTGTGTTTTTTGTCGGCTTTTACTAAGCGGTAGTTCAACCATGCGAACACCGGTGCGGCCAAGAATGCGGAAATCATGGCAAATTTCAGCAATTCGGCCATCGCGCTGTTGAACCACAAAATCAGCGCCAAGCCGGTGCCGGCAACCCACAAATACCAGCCGAACAATTCGCCTTTGCGCACGCTGTCTTTATGGCGGATCAGGCGCACGGATTCCGATACGGCGCGAGCGTAGCCGTCAATCACGGTGATGGTGGTGCCGTACATACAGGCAAATGCGATAAACGCCACCAGCGGGCGCGCCCATTCGCCTATAGTTACGGCATACATATTGATCAACTGGCCGATGTATTTGCCGCCGGCCATTTGCACGGCTTCGCCGTTGCCGTATTGCACATACGCGCCCAACACCAGAAACACCACCGCCAACACCGCGCTGGTATAGAAACCGACGTTAAAGTCGAAAATGCCGTCGCGGTAGCTGGAAGGTTGGATCTTTTGTTTTTCCGTCACCCACAAAGAGTTAATCGCGGAAATTTCAATCGGCGCCGGCATCCAGCCCATCAAGGCGATGATGAAGCCCAAGCCCGCGAGCGTCCACGGGGTCGGCTCGATAAAATCAGGCTGCATCTGCATGCCGCGCGACATGGCGATACCGGCCGCAATCACGGTTGCCACTGCCAAGCTGGCGACAATGGTTTTGGATACGCGGTCGAGTGCGCGGTATTGGCCGCTCACCAAAATCAGCAGGCAGGAAAGCATAATCAAGGCAGCAATCACGCCGGTTTCCAAACCAAGATTCGGCAAGGCCATTTTGATAATCGCCGCCGTCACCACTGCTACCGCGCCGGTGCTGATGGTTGCGGAAACGAAACACAGCAGCGCAAACACCCATAAATAAAAGCGGCTTTTCTCGGCATAGCCCTGCACCAAGCTCTTGCCGGTATCCATGGTGTAGTGCGCGCTGAAGCGGAAAAACGGATATTTCAGCAAGTTGGTTAAGATGATGATTAAAGCCAGCTGCCAACCATACAGCGCACCGGCCTGCGTGGACGCAATCAAATGCGAGCCGCCGATGGCCGCAGAAGCCATCAAAATACCCGGCCCGAGCGCGCTCATGCGGCTGCGCCAAGTGGATGTTGAAGTGTGTGTTTGATTTTGAGCCATTTTGTTACCCGTCTTTTTCAGACGGCCTTTAAAATGATTGATTACCAACGAAAAGACTGCGTCACCCCGCCTGCTGTGCCGTTATTAGACGCACCAAAAAAGCCGCCGGTGTGGGTATGGCTGCATCCGGCCAGTACAAAAGTTAACACAGTTATCATCATCAATTTTTTCATAATAATTTGTATTTCCATCAAGTTTTCTAATTTATCGCCAAATACAACACCTTTAAAACCACAGCAATCAACAAAATTTAACATTGTCACAGAACTGTCACAAAACATCGCTAAAGTAGCAGCGGTTTCAAACAGCTTCCATTTTATTATAAGGAAAAATCATGGGCACGGCTCCTTCTGATGCAAGTGTTAAAAAAATCAATGCCATATTCGCCGCATTACTCATCGGCGCGGTCGGCTACTTTATCGTGTGGGGCATGGGCTATACCAACGGCAACCACACCATGCTGTTCTTATTGGCGACTTTGTTCGGCGTATTTATGGCGTTTAACATCGGCGGCAACGACGTGGCCAACTCGTTCGGCACATCGGTCGGCGCCGGTACGCTGACCATCACGCAAGCCTTATTGGTGGCGGCGATTTTTGAAGTCAGCGGCGCGGTGATTGCCGGTGGCGAAGTGACGTCCACCATCCGCAAAGGCATCATCGACTTAAAAGCGATGGATCTGGAGCCTATGCAGTTTGTCTACATCATGATGTCCGCCCTGCTTGCTTCCGCTTTGTGGCTGCTGTTTGCCACTAAAAAAGGCTGGCCGGTATCGACCACGCACTCGATTATCGGCGGTATCGTCGGCAGTGGTTTGTGTTTGGGTTTCTTGGGCAGCGGCTCGGATGCTTTCTCGCTGCTGCAGTGGGACCGCTTGGCGCAAATCGCGATTTCTTGGGTGTTGTCGCCGGTGTTGGGCGGTTTGGTGTCGTATGTGTTGTTTTCGCAAATCAAAAAATATGTGCTGGATTACAACACCGCTGCCGATGAGCGCTTGAAACAAATCAAGCACGAGAAAAAACTGTATAAAGAGCAACACCGCGAAGCTTTCGAGCGCTTGAGCGAACACGACAAAATCGAAGCCGCCTCGGCCATGGCGCGTGACGTACAGATTTATGAAGACCCGGATTTAGACCCGAAAGAGCTGGAATCGGCCTACTACAAAGGTTTGCATGAAATAGACAGCCGTAAAAACAGCATCGATACCTACAAAGCGCTGCAATCTTGGGTGCCACTGATTGCTTCGGTTGGCGCAATGATGATTGCTTCTATGCTGATTTTCAAAGGCTTGAAAAACCTACACTTAGGCATCGGCACAGTGGGCAACTTCCTGATAATCGGTATGATTGGTGCGGCGGTGTGGATGGCAACCTTTATTTACGCCAAAACCTTGAAACGCAAAGACTTGGGCAAATCCACATTTTTGATGTTCTCATGGATGCAAGTGTTTACCGCTGCCGGCTTCGCTTTCAGCCACGGCGCCAACGACATCGCCAACGCCATCGGTCCGTTCGCCGCGATTATGGACGTGTTGCGCACCGGTGAAATCGGTTCCGAATCGCCTGTACCTGCCGTAGCGATGCTCACATTCGGTATCGCCCTGATTGTCGGCCTGTGGTTTATCGGTAAAGAAGTGATTCAAACCGTCGGCACCAACTTGGCCGAAATGCACCCTGCTTCCGGCTTTACCGCCGAATTGGCCGCCGCTTCGGTGGTGATGGGTGCGTCGTTATTGGGCTTGCCGGTATCGAGCACACACATTCTGGTCGGCGCGGTATTGGGCATCGGCTTGGTCAACCGCAACGCCAACTGGGCATTGATGAAACCAATCGGCTTGGCTTGGGTCATCACCCTGCCGTCTGCCGCGATGCTCTCGGTAGTCTGCTTCCTGATTTTGCGTAACGTGTTCTAAGGCAGAACAAACAATCCATGCCGTCTGAAAGGGTTTTCAGACGGCATTTTTTTTTATTTTGTAGGATGGGTGTTAACCCATCATTTTCAAAACTGCTTTTTCATCACGATTCACATTTCAAAATGGCGGGTTTACACCCGCCCTACATACAACAAGGCCGTCTGAAACCTAATGGTTTTCAGACGGCCTTTCTTTCACATCACATTAATGGCGGAAATGGCGCACACCGGTAATCACCATTGCGATGCCGTGTTCGTCGGCAGCGGCGAACACTTCTTCATCGCGCATAGAGCCGCCCGGTTGGATAATCGCTTTGATGCCTTGTTCGGCAATCACATCAATACCGTCGCGGAACGGGAAGAAAGCATCCGATGCGGCACACGCACCGTTTAATTCCAGATTTGCGTCTTGCGCTTTGCGGGCAGCGATGCGGGTAGAATCCACGCGGCTCATTTGGCCGGCGCCGATGCCGTAGGTTTGGCCACCTTTGCCGAACACGATGGCATTTGATTTCACGAACTTGGCCACGTTCCACACAAACAGCAAATCATTGAGCTCTTGTTCAGTCGGCTGGCGTTTGGTCACGACTTTCAAATCGGCTGCGGTGAGTTTGTGGATATCAGGCGTTTGCACCAACAAGCCGCCGCCGACGCGTTTCAATTCAAATTGGTTCGCGCCCTCTTCCAACGGCACTTCCAATACGCGCACATTTTTCTTGGCGGCAACGATTTCCAAGGCTTCGTCGGTAAACGCCGGCGCCATCAACACTTCCATAAATTGGTTGTCGGTGATTTGTTTCGCCGTTGCGCCGTCCACTTCGCGGTTGAAGGCGATGATGCCGCCAAACGCGCTGGTGGTGTCGGTGGCATAGGCCAAACGGTAGGCATCCAAGGTGTTGGCAGCCACGGCCACGCCGCACGGATTGGCGTGTTTCACAATCACGCAGGCCGGTTGGTCGAAGGATTTTACGGCTTCCCAAGCGGCATCGGAATCGGCGATGTTGTTGTACGACAATTCTTTGCCCTGCAATTGACGGTAGGCGCTCAAGCTGCCGGCTGCCGGATACAGGTCGCGGTAGAATGCGGCTTTTTGGTGCGGATTTTCGCCATAGCGCATGTCTTGCACTTTAATCCAGCTTTGGTTGAACTGGCTCGGGAAATCGCCCGCTGCCGGCTCGCCGCTCAATTTGTCGTCGGCCAAGGCGGTCAGGTAGTTGGAAATCATGCCGTCGTATTGCGCGGTGTAGCTGAAGGCTTTGCGCGACAGGTTGAAACGGGTTTTGTCGCTCAATGCGCCGCCGTTGTTTTCCAATTCGGCAGCGATGTCGGCAAAATCAGCGGTATCGGTGACAATGGCAACGTGTTTCCAGTTTTTCGCGGCAGAACGCACCATGGTCGGGCCGCCGATGTCGATGTTTTCAATCGCATCTTCCAGCGTGCAATTCGGCTTGGCGATGGTGGCGGCAAACGGATACAGGTTCACACACACCAAATCGATGTTGCCGATGCCGTGTTTTTCCATTTTGGCGACATGCTCAGGCAAATCGCGGCGACCCAAAATACCGCCGTGGATTTTCGGATGCAGCGTTTTCACGCGGCCGTCGAGCATTTCGGGAAAGCCGGTGTAATCGGCCACTTCAATAACAGGAACACCGGCGTCTGCCAATAATTTCGCAGTACCGCCGGTGGATAAGATTTCCACGCCCAGTCGGGTTAAAGTTTGGGCAAATTCAACCACGCCGGTTTTGTCGGACAGGCTGATCAGGGCACGTTTTACGGTTGCCATTCGGATTCCTTTTTGAGTTGGGTTAATCGAAGAGGCCGTCTGAAACAGGGGCGCGACGGCGCAAATCGGTCAGGCCGTATTATCGCCTATTTTACGTTTTTTTGCAGTATCGACCGCGCTATTTTTGTGGGAATTGTAAACAATTTGCTGCAAACGATACACAACAGGCCGCCTGAAAATCTGTTTTCAGACGGCCTGTTGATTACTCGACTTTCCACGCATAATTCAGCCATTCTTTGTCTTCTGCCGCGCCTAAGCGTTGGTAGAAACGTTGTCCGGCATCATTCCATGCGGCGACGGTCCATTTGATTTGGCCGCAGCCTTTGGCCTTGGCTTCGGCATACACAGCGTGCATCAGTTTTTCACCGATTTTTTGGTTGCGGAAATTTTCGGTGATGTATAATTCTTTGATGTACACCGCCGGTTGGTTTTGCGCGGTGTAGTTTAAAAAGTAATACACCAACATGCCGCCAATCAGGCCGTCTGAATCGGCAACCAAGCAGTGAAAATCGGGCGGTTGTTTGTCAAAACCGCGCTCTTTCACGATTTGCGGTGTGATGGCAAAGCTGTCGATATAGTGTTCAAACACGGCCAAATCGCGCATAAGCGGCCACACTTGTTCGATGTCTGTCTCCTGCATGGGGCAGATGGTGATGCTCATTTGGTTTCCCTGTTTATTTGGATGGTCAACAGGCCGTCTGAAAACGCAATAATCGTTTTCAGACGGCCTGTTTTGGTTTTAATCGTCCAGCAACCCGTGCTGTAATAATTTTTTGCGCAAGGTATTGCGGTTCAAGCCCAGCATGGCGGCGGCTTTGGATTGGTTGCCGTTGCATTCGTCCATCACGCATTGCAGCATGGGTTTTTCCACTTGGTGCAGCACCATATCGTACACGCCCACCGGCGTTTCACCGGCCAAATCTTTGAAATATTGTTTTAAATTTTGCGCCACACATTGCGCGATATCGACTGTTTGCGTTTTCATCGTTTGCTCTTTTCTTTTCACATTGTTTTCAGACGGCCTCACTAGCTACCGCCCATCACTTTAATCCCCAATAATGCCAATGCGCCGCCACACACGCGGTCTATCCAATGGCCAAAACGCTGGAAACGGCGGTTGACTGCCGGCACCGACAACATCAAGGCCACCAAACCAAACCAGACAAACAGCATCAGCGTCATCCAAGCGCCGTAAGCCGCCATTTGCCACAGCGGCGTGGTCGGCGACAACACCACGGTAAACAGCGACAGCATATACACCACCGCTTTCGGGTTCAGCACATTACACAACACACCGCGCCAAATGATTTTCCACGCCGGCTCGGCTGCCATTTTTTCGGCACGAATTTCGGCCACTTCGCCCGCTGCTTTGGCTGTCAGCCCTTTGTAGCCGATATAAATCAGATACAGGCCGCCGACGATTTTAATCACGGTCAGCAAAGTCGCCGATTGCGCCACCACAGTCACCAAACCCAGCACTGAATAAATGATGTGCACGCCAAAGCCCAGCGCAATGCCCAACGCCGTCAGCAAACCTGCCGCACGGCCACGACTTAAAGATTGCTGCGACACCAACACAAAATCAGGGCCGGGCGACATGCAGGCCAAAAAATGTACGCCGGTAATGAGCCAAAAACCTTGCCAAAAATCCATGATTGTCCTTATGGGGTGTTTGATGTTTCTGACGGCATTGAAGGTGTGTCGTTGTTTATCGAACCACCCTCTCCCTAGCCCTCTTCCGCCAGACGGGAGAGGGGACGGATTCGCTAGTTTCAGAGATAGCGGAGCCAAAGAACAGCTCGATTAAGTAACCAATCTGATTGAGGCCGTCTGAAAGATTCTGTTTCAATAAAATTTCAAACGGCCAAACAGCAGTTTATCCATCAACAGTAACCTGTCCCCTCTCCCGTCTGGTGGAAGAGGGCTAGGAAGAGGGTGGCACTTTGCTTATTCGCTATTTGTATGAATCAACGATAAGCACACACCCAAGCATCGGTCTTTTCAGGTAGTTTATCCAAATAAGCCGCCAGCGCATCATACTGCGCCGCAGCGGAATCCAAGCGGTTGATTTCGCGGCGGGTTTCGATTCCTTCGGGCATGGGGTCGAGATACCAGCCGATGTGTTTGCGCGCGATTCTTAAGCCGCTTTGTTCGCCATAAAATTCGTGCATGGCGCGGATATGGGCGAGCACGGTGTCGCTGCATTGCTTCAGCGGCAAGGCTTCGGGCAGCGTGCCGTGTTCGGCGAAATGTTTCAAATCGCGAAACAACCACGGCTGGCCTTGTGCGCCACGGCCAATCATCACGCCGTCGGCACCGGTTTGCCGCAACACTTCAGCGGCTTTTTGCGGTGAAGTGATGTCGCCGTTGACCCACAGCGGTATGTTCAGACGGCTTTTGGCTTCGGCAATCAATTCGTAACGCGCCTCGCCTTGATACATCTGTGTGCGCGTGCGGCCATGCACCGCCAATGCGGCAATACCGGCATCTTCGGCGATTTGGGCGATGGTGAGCAGGTTTTGATGGTCGTCGTGCCAGCCCAAACGCGTTTTCAAGGTTACCGGCACATTCACCGCCTGCACCACTGCCTGCAAAATCTCGGCCACCAGTTTTTCATCTTGCAACAAAGCGCTGCCCGCCAATACATTACACACTTTCTTGGTGGGACAACCCATATTGATATCAATTACTTGTGCGCCAAGCTCAACATTATAACGCGCGGCTTCGGCCATCACTTGAGGCACATTGCCAAGAATCTGCACCGCCACCGTGCCGTTTTCATCGGAAAAATCGCTGCGGCGTAAGGTCTTTTTGGTGTGACGCAACTCGGGATCACTGGTGACCATTTCGCACACCGCCCAACCCGCGCCAAACTCGCGGCACAAACGGCGGAAAGGCTTGTCGGTAATGCCTGCCATGGGTGCAAGTGCGATGGGGGTGTCAATGGAATATGCGCCGATTTGCATGGTTGCCGCCGTGTTTGAAAGGGCTGTGATTGTACAATTTTTAAGCAGTTTTTCCAAACACTTTTACATTAAACAAGGCCGTCTGAAAACCGATTTCGTCTTTCAGACGGCCTCATGCCTACTTATGCTTCTTTCGATGTTGAAACCGCAATCAGCAGCGGCACCAACATTTCAATAATCAGATTTTCAAACAAGGGCGTATCCAGCGGCGATTCATCATCGTGGCCGAATACCAAAGCCACTTCGGTATAGCTACCCTGCCCCGGGTTCATTTTGTTGCCGAAATACGCACCCGCTGCAGCGGATTGTGCGGCTTCCCATTCTTGTTTTTTCAGGTAGGCTTGGGCAGCAGCCAAGCTGGTTTTGGCGAAAAACGGCAAGGGGCGGTGTTGGCCGATGTTGTAGTATTCGAGCCATGTTTGCAGGATGTCATGGGCGGTGTGGCGGTCGATTTCGGGATAGACCACGGTTTCATCGTTCGACACAAAATAGCTTTGGCCGCTTTCGCTTTCAGACGGCCTCACGGCATTGAACAACACATGCTCCAGCAGCAAGGCAATGCGCTCGGGGGCGTTAAGCTTTTTGTTGCGGAACATGATTTGGCCGCATTGATACACATGGTTCAGGCTGCCGCTTAGGGTTTGCTGATCGAATACCAATTCGTAAGCCACCGGCGGTACTTTCGGGCTTTCGAGCAAATCTTGGTCGAGCTGTTTGGCGGCGGCTTGGAAACGCTGCTGCCACAAGCTGCCCAGTTCACCGGTAGGCAACAGGCTCTCGGCATTGAGCTTGGTTTCAACGCTGGCAAAATCCTGCCGCTGCCGGCGCGCTTCCAGATACGCATCGGCAATTTTTTCGCCCTGCTCCGGCTCGAACGGCTCAGCCGATTCCCATGCTTCATCGCGATAGGGCTCGCGCCAGCCCAAGGTTTGGCGCAGCCATGCTTTGACCGGATTTTTCCAAAAGCCGATAAATTCGTTTTGCGTGACGATAGCAGGCGGTTCGGCTTCATTGCCCAAAGGTTGCTTGAAAAACGGTGCCATTTTTTCAGACGGCCTGTGTGCCGCTTCGTTCAGGGCTTGGGCGTAATCGCTGCGTGTGCTGATGAGCTTGACAGAATCTTGCAATTGGAAATAGCGCGTGGAAAAGGCTTGCAACGGATGTTGGCACACCCAGTTTGCCAGCAAATCTTTGCTGCGTTTTCCGGTCATTTCGGCGATGGTGTCGATGAGTTCGCTCAATAAGGCCGATGGCGCCAGCTCGGCATCGTTGACAATGCTGCGGCCGACATACGACAAATACAGAATCTCGCGCGCGCTGATGATGGCTTCGAGAAACAGATAGCGGTCGTCATCACGGCGGGCGCGGTCGCCTTTTTTCGGGTGTTTGGCAATCAAGTCGAACACGGTCGGCTTGGTGTTGCGCGGAAAATCGCCATCATTCAAACCCAATAAACACAATACTTTAAACGGCAGGCTGCGCATCGGCACCATGCTGCAAAAGGTCATGCCGCCACGCAAAAAACCGGCTTGGCTCTCGCTGCTCAAAAAGCGGCTGATGTGGCGGATAACGGTGTGCTGCGGCAACAGGCCGTCTGAAAACCCTGATAATGCCACTTCTTCCTGCCATTTCACCAAGGCTTGCTCGAATTGCTGCGCGGCGTATTGGTCGTCGTCGCCCAAGGCAAATAAGCCGTCGCGCAATTGGCGTATGCGTTCAATCCATTCATCGACTGTGGTGGCGGTTTGCCATGTTTGCGCGGTGTTAGCCAAGGTCTGCATAAAAGCGGTGAAGCGGCTGAACACGGCCAATTGGTTGACATCGCCGTGCCACGCGCTGACGTTTTGCCACATGCCGTCGCCGCCTGCGGGCAGCATCCAGCCCAGCACCAAGCGCGACAAAGCCTGCTGCCAAGTAAACAAATCATCCGCCGCGCCGCGCATCTTGCCATCCAAACCCCAATGCACGTTGAGTTCGGCGATGGTGTCGTGCAGCAGCGGCAAATCTTCTTCGCTGATTTCAAAGCGGTTTTGCACCAAATGGCTGTCGAGCAGCGGCAGCACTTTATCCACTTCAAAGCGGCTTTCCAGCAAGGCCAATACTTGTTCCAACGCGTAAAAAAGCGGCTGACGGCGGCTGAGCTTCACATCGGAAATGGAATACGGCAAGGCTTGCGTGCCGTCTGCCGCGCGGCCGAACACGGCTTCGATAAACGGGCTATACGGCTCGATATTCGGGGTCAGCACGGCGATGTCGTGCGGCTGCCAATCGGGATGCTCGTGCAAAATGTGCAGCAGTTGGTCTTTCAAAATTTGCAGCTCACGCAAGGGGCTGTGTGCCGACACCACGCGGACAGAGCCGTCTGAAAGCAGCGCATCGCCCTTTTCTGCCTCGTTTTCAGACGGCAGCGATAAGGTTCGAATGTCGTTTTGCAAACGGTGCAGCAAGGTCGCTTCGCCGCTGCTTGCCGTTTCGTACACCGGCGTTTCCATCTCGATTTCCGACAGAAAATCAAAGAAATCACGCCCCTGCTTGCCCAATGAAGCCAGCAGCGGATGGCCGGTTTGGCTCAAATCGACATCATCGCTGCTTTTCAAAATTTGCGCCGCTTCAATCACATTGCCCCAATGCTGCTCGCTCGGATTGAGCGCGAACACAAACACATCACAATGCTCTGAAATGGCTTGCAAAAGCTGCAAATACATCGGCGCCATAGTGGATATGCCGAACACGAAAAAGCGTTCGGGCAGGTTTTGCGGCGACAAATTGGCCAGCAAGGTTTCCCACAAGGCCACGCGGTGCGGCGCGGTTTGTCTGCCGTCGTCCAGAAAACGCCACAATTGCGCCTGCCAGATTTCGTCTTCACCCAAATCCAGCAGCTTGCCTTCCTGCCATGCATCAATCCATTGCGGACGGTACACCAAATATTGGTCAAAAATATCGGCCAATTGTCCGGCCAAATGATAATCCGCCGATTCGCCGCTGCGTAAATAGCTTTGCAACTTGTCGCGCACGATTTCAAATGCTGAGGCCGTCTGAAACGCTTCGCTGCGGAACAATGCCAACAGCCGCCAGCGCATCACTTCGGGCGAAAATGGGCTGAGCGCAGGCACGTCGGGAATCAGCTCGCGCATCAAGCGCCATGTCAAACCGGCCGGCAGACTGAATTTCAGGTTGGCTGCCACACCCAGTTCTTTCGCCAAATAGCTGCTCAAATAACGGCGCATGCCTTGACTTTGCACGATAATTTCTTCCGCCGTCAGCGCGTGTTTCAAGGGCTGAAGCTGCTGAATGCGGCTAAACAAAGCGGCGAGCGATTCGAGACGGTTGGATTGATAAAGGTAAAACATGGCACGGGCTCAAGTAGATAAAAGATGATAATGGATTATAAGGCCGTCTGAACCCTGATTGACGGTTTATTTTCAGACGGCCTCATAGATAAAATATGAAATATCAATGATAAAACAAACCTTGTTTGAAAATAAGAATATATATTCTAAATTCAGCAGAATATAGCCATATTAGCGAATAAATTTGTCTTATATCAGATTTGTTCGCATTTTTATGGTAATTGTATTCATCGCCAACCAAGCCATCACTATAATAGCCCGCTTTTAATGCAACGGGAAACCACATGACCCCCACCCCTACCGCGCCGGATATGGCGCAACCAGCCAACCGCCGTTATCTCACTGTGTGGCGTTGGCATTTTTATGCCGGCTTTTTTGTCGCGCCTTTTTTAATCTTACTGGCTGCCACCGGCTTGGCCATGCTGCTGTTTGCCAACATCAGCGGCCGCGAAGGCGAACGGATTCATGTTACCCCGCAAGCTGTGGTGCAACCTTTGTCGGTGCAAGCCGAAGCGGCGCGCAGCGCCTTGCAGTCGGAAACCGCGTCGGTGGTGCAATACATTGCCCCGCGCACCGACGATATGGTGGCAGTATTTCGGGTCAACGACGACGGCAAGGCCATGATGGTGGCGATTGATCCTTACACAGCGCAGCCAGTAAAAGTGTTTCCGCGCAATCAGGATTGGTATCATTTGATGGATGAAATCCACAGCGATATTCTGCTCGGCACGTTTGGCGATTATTTATTGGAAACCGCGGCATCGTTAACCATTTTGCTGATTATCACCGGCATTTATTTATGGTGGCGCAAACAAGGCAGTCTGAAAAATATGCTGTTGCCGAAACTCACTTCCGGCCGCTCCGCTTGGCGTAATATTCACGGCGCAGTCGGCGCGTGGATTTCGCTGATTTTATTGTTGTTCTGCTTATCGGGCATTGCGTGGGCCGGTATTTGGGGCGGTAAGGCGGTGCAGGCTTGGAGCCAGTTTCCGGCAGGTAAATGGGGCGTGGCACCCAACCCCGAATCTGATGTCGTGACTTACGGCGAGTTATTAAATGACGGTAAAACCAAAGAAGTGCCATGGGTGCTGGAGCTGACGCCCATGCCGCAATCGGGCACCACTCTAGGCACAGACGGCATTCACCCCGACGAACCGATGACACTGGAAACGGTTGACCGCTACGCACGCGAAATTGGTTTTCAAGGCCGCTATCAATTGAATCTGCCACAAGGCGAAACAGGCGTGTGGACGCTGTCGCAAGATTCGATGAGCTACGATGCCAACAGCCCGTTTATCGACCGAACCGTGCATCTCGACCAATACAGCGGCAAGCAGTTGGCCGACATCCACTACGATGATTACAACGCATTCGGCAAATTCATGGCGGTCAGCATCGCCCTGCACATGGGCACGCTGGGCTGGTGGAGTGTCGCGGCCAATGTGGCATTTTGTTTGGCGGTGATTTTGATGTGTGTCAGCGGCTTTGTGATGTGGTGGAAGCGTCGCCCGAGCCACGCCGTCGGTTTGAATCCGCCATCAAGCAAAGCAGAATTACCGGTGTGCTGGGCAATGGCATTGCCACTTCTACTGGTGGCAATGCTTTTTCCAACCGCCATCATCGCCATTGTGGTGATTGCAGTGCTAGATTTTGTACTGTTGTCACGCATTCCGGCATTGGCTAAATGGTTTAAATAAAGCAAATAAGATAAAAGGCCGTCTGAAACAAATTTGGTTTCAGACGGCCTTTTAGTTAGCTTTTATCGGCAGACAAGCTGAGGCCTTTGCAAAATCTCTTTAAACGTCCGCGAATAAAAAAACGCCGTCATTTCCGTGCAGGCGGGAATCCATTTTTCAGCATAGCAAGCTCTATTGAATAAAACAGGGTTCTTAAACGTTGAGATGGATTCCTGCCTGCACGGGAATGACGGCGTTTTTTGTTTTTTATTGGTGGGTCTGGCGTTTTATAAAGGTTTCAGGCCGTCTGAAATCTTTTTTAAATGAATAGGGTTTCAGACGGCCTTTTGGTGATCTCTATTGTATGTTCAAAATCATCCAGATAAAAAAAGCCCTGCTTTTCAGCAGGGCTTTCTTGACAGGCTAACTGATTAGCCCAAGGTTTCAATGTGGTTTTGCAACACAGATTCCAGTGTCTCACCAGCAGACAGACCTTGGAAGGTAATGCTGTTTTGGTAAGTTTGGCCATCTTTCGCCACACCGGTAAAGCTCAAGACGTGGTTCGCGTCATCCCAAACAGCGTTTTCCAACTGCTGTGGGCTAACCAAGTCGGCAAATACCACTTTATCCACGCCGGCTTCGAAGTCGGTAATCACATCGTGACCGCTGTTGCTGTTGGCCAAGAATACGAATTGATCCGCACCTTCGCCACCGGTCAAGGTGTCGTTGCCGGCACCGCCAAACAAGATGTCGTTACCAGAACCGCCAACTAAGGTGTCGTTACCACCATCGATACGGTCGTCCAGCAATTTAACCCAGTTCTCACGAACATAATCGCCAATTTGCTCTTGGGTTGCATCGCTGCCGTTGTTTTCCGTCCACTTAATGTATTCGGTCAACGCGCGGGCGCCCATACCGTCGTGTGTGCCGGCAGTATGCTGGATACCAGTAATGCCGTTTGTCCAGCTCAGGTGGTCGGTGTTGATGCTGTCGCCGATAAGGATATTATCACCTTCGCCGCCATACAAGGTATCACCAGATACCGAGTTCAACACGCGCTCAACTGTACCGCTTTCCAAAGCTGCATCTAACTCTTCGGGCGTCGATACGACTTGTGCTTCACCTGCAGAGCCACTGTAGTTTACAGGCGACTTATAGTCGGTCACAAAGCCAAAGCTATCGTATTGCACCGAATTACCTTCTGCTACGGTATTGTCAAAGAAGTTCAACATTCTTTCTTGAATACCTTGCGAGAAGCCTACTGCGTGAACATCAGACACTGCTGACAATTTAGCAAAGCTTTCCAATGCTTTATCCACGTCAGTTTGGGTCAGGTAGCCTCGGTTAGTTACCATACCGGTATTGCCCCAAGTAGTCGGCTGGCCGTCAGTCAGGAAGTAAGTTACGTTGTTGTAACCATTGCCTGATACTTGGTTAAACCAAGTCGCTGCTTCACGGAATACGTGGTCATAGTTGGTTGCCCCACCTGCTACCAAGCCTTCAATCTTCGCTACCAATTGGTCAACATTCGATTCAGTCAAGTTATTGAGTGTAATCACTTGCTTAGCAGTCGTGCCGAAGGCAAACAAGGTCACATTCAAATTACCGTCATGATCCGCAAAATCTTGTGCCAACTTCAGCAACGATTTACGGGCAATCTCGATATAGGCTTCACCAGTAGAAGTTTTGTAACTTGCCATACTACCCGAAGTATCCAAAACTACTGCGATGTTGTAGTCATGACCTGGTTTAATGATGGGGCTTAGGAAGCAAAATCATCAAAAAACCTGATAAGCTCCTAATATGAAACTAAAAAATAAGTATCAAAAGTTCAGCAAAATTTCAGAGCAAAAGTTT